>JAZFYO010000235.1:0-3192 GCA_036443615.1 Binatia bacterium
ACGCCCTTTCGACTGGAGGGAGGCAAAGAAGATGGTCCTGCTCCTCAATAATGATGAGGTGGCGAGCCTGCTCACGATGGAGAACGTGATGCAGGTATTGGATGAAGCTTATCTCGACGTGGACAAGGGGCTCGCGGCCAATCGACCACGGACTTTCACGACGTGTCCTACGAGCCGCGGCCGATTTACGGCAAATACCCACGAGGGGGTTCTGGCCAGCAAGAAGGTCTACGACATCAGAATCGTGACTCACCCCGTGATTTCCAAGGAGGAGTCCAGCACAATAGGGCAACACGCGCCCCTCAACGTCTCACTGGACCTCCTTTATGACACGGAAAGCGGCGATCTGTTGGCCATTATCCAGGACGGCTACTTGCAAAAGATGCGGGTGCAGGCAACGAATGCAATTGCCGCGCGCTATATGGCCAGGAAAGATACCGAAAGGATCGCGCTGCTAGGTTCGGGCTGGCAGGCCACGGCAGCAATCGCTGCTATGCGCTCGGTGCGGCCCATCAAAAGCGTCAAGGTGTACAGCCGCAACGCGGAGCGAAGAACAAAGTTTGCGCAGCAGATGGAGCATACTCATGAGGGCATCGCGGTCAAAGCTGTGGATGGCCCAGAAGAGGCGGTGCGTGGCGCCGACATGGTGGTGTGTGCGACCAATTCCAAGGTCGCGGTCTGTAAGGGGGAATGGTTAGAGAAAGGCATGCATTTGACAGGCGTGCTGCCGGGAGAGTTCGATTTTGAGTGCTACAAGAGAGCCGACTACATCGTAATTTTCAATCGCCTTCACGGGCGGGACTACGTGCTGAGCCGGAGTCCCGACGAAGTGCGGCTTGAACATCCTCCCCACGCGGCCTTGCTCAAGGACGCTCCCGAGATCATCGACCTGGTTTCCAGTAAGGCGCCGGGCAGAAAAAGTAATGACCAGATCACAATCTTTGCCAATGGCGGCCATGGATGGGGATTGGACGGGGGACCAGGCTACGGCATACAGTTTACCGCAGTGGCCAAGCTGGCCTACGATCTAGCAAAGGAGCGCGGCATGGGTCGCGAGCTGCCTCTGGAATGGTTCCAACAGAACGTGAGCTCTTAGTTTTATCACCTGAGTCAAGGGTTGCGCCGGCAGAATCATTGTCGCTAGTAGAGCCTAGAATTGCGTGCTTCAGGGAATAAGGAGAGTAACAAACTATGGAGCCGATCAAAGAAGGTGTGTGGAATCTGGTCAATAACTGCGCTGAAGTAAAAAAAGAGGATGAAGTACTCATCCTTAATGAGTACGGCAAGGTGGATGAGGAAATTGCGGCGCTTGTAACGGAGGCCGTAAAAGAAACAAAGGCAGACTTTCATGTGATGTGGGCAGAGTCCCTAGAACGGGGCAGGACATCACTTCCCAAGGTGCTGATCGGTGCTTTTCTTTCGGCCGATAAAGTGATCTCTAATTTTTCCCTCAACCGGGTGCTCCTCGACGAGTACACGCAAGGTAAGGGCGTGATTCAGATCAACAATACCTGTCGTAACCCCAACCTCATGACGGCGCCACACGCCCGCTACCACTGGGCCATGGTAAAAGCGATTTACTCTCGGCTCGAGGAGATCGTTCAGCAGGCTGAGCGGTGGCGCATCACCTCACCAGCGGGCACCGATATTTCGGGAAGGATTGGCAAGGGTAGCGATGTGGCTGACGCGTACTTTAGTCAGGAAGCTGCCGCCTCGCGCTTCATTCGCGTTTTTCCCGGAGAGGTTTACAGTCCTGTGGGCTCCATTGAGGCCGCAGGAAAGATTGTTGTGGAGTATATTAACATGCGCGACCAGATGCCGTGGAAAGAAACTGCGACGCTTACGATCAAGGGTGACAAGGTGATGCAGGTGGAGGGAGGGAGTCAGGCCAAAGTGATGGAGCAAGCGATCGAGGAAAACCTCAGGAAATTTGGCGACAAAGCAACCGTCATGGACTCGTGGCACGGCGGGATGAATCCCAAAGCGAGGGTGCCCACCGCGGAAAATCGTAGCCTTCAAGGGGCAACCAGCAGCCCGGCCCTGATGCATTTTCACCTGGGGAGGCTAAAGAGTCCGATTTCGGCTGGTATCCTTAATCCCACGGTAGAATTAGACGGAAAGAAGATTTTCGAGGGAGGTAGGCTGCTGATACTTGACGACCTAAAGATAAAAGAGGCCGAAAAGCATTGCGGTCCAAGTAATTAGATCAGGAATCAGAAAAGGTGGTTGGGCAGGATTTTTAAGCTCCATTTGAGCTGGAGGGCATTCATGATTGTTGATTGTGATACCCATATCATTCCGAGAGATGCCTTTGACTATATGGAAGGGGAGTGGATACAGCTCCGGCCTCGCCTCCACTTTAATGAGCAAGGCCTTTACAGTCATTGTGACTTCTCCGCAAGGCCGCCACAGGTTCCCAACACAACCCCGCTTCGGTCCTTTGTCGACTCCCACGGAGGCTCAGGCGTCGACCTTTTGGGGATGAGCGATATGGACGCGCGGGTTAGGGATCTGGACAAGCTGGGAGTTGATCAACAGGTCTTACTGCCTCAGTTCAGCCCCTGGGCCTGGTCCACGCTCTTGGAGCCCGGTTTGGCTGCTGCCCTGGCCCGATCCTACAACCGCTCAATCGTCGGGATCGTGAAGGAATACCCGGGGAAATTCATCGGGTCCGCATTGATACCCCTTCAAGACGTGGAAGCCGCGGTCCGAGAAGTGGAGTGGGCCCGGACCAACGGTTTCAAGGCAGTGGTGGTAGATTATACCTATGCGGTGAAGGAGCAACCATACGGGGAGACGCTGGGCGAACACCCCGAACTCCTGCCATTCTTTCAGAAAGTGGAGCAACTGGACATGGTCCTCTACCTTCATGCTGTCCAGCATGGGCATAGAGCCTTCAACTTAATGAAGTTCCAAAGAATCGGGTTGGACATCTTCGCCCCTCATGACGGCCACATGACCCTGGTCTCCCTTATTACGAGCGGTCTTCTGGATGATTTTCCAAAACTCAAAGTCGTTTACACAGAGGGAGGCACGGTCTGGATTAAACCCCTCTTTCAGCGGCTCGACGCCAGGTTTGAGCGCACAGTCCTCGACTACTCGCGGGATGCGGGAACCTCAGCGAGGAGTTCGGGCGGCCGGCCGGGCCTGGTACCGCGGAAAGAGGCTCAACCCAAGAATCAATTGCCGCCA
>JAZFYO010000236.1:0-4549 GCA_036443615.1 Binatia bacterium
TAAAAAGATCGGCTCAACCTATAAGTACCATCTAACTAAACTGAGGCGCCAGGTCCTGCTCGCAGGGCTGAAGCTCAAACAGCTCGTCCTCGTACCTCAACTCGCATCTGAGGTCTCTGCATGACACAAAATATTTTGCCAGTTCCAGCACAGAACTTATCCTAAATCCTGCACCAAATGTCATGAGAAGTGCATCTAGAGCCGATTTTGTGAGGTCAAGCTTGACTTCAGTTGCTTCCAGTGAAAGCTACCTTATAGGTAGGGTTCACTAGCGTGACAAAAGGACCTCGAAACTCACCATTTCCTTTTGACATAATAGATTTTAATCTGATACTCTCCTCCGAAAACAAGAGATGGTCGGCCAGTTTGTCATTCCGAATCGCATGAAACCTGAACGACGCGTACTGGATATCTTTTCGGCTATCCTAGAGGAGCACAAAATTCATCTACGCCTAGTATGAAAGAGGGTAACCTATGGATGACATGACTCGGGATTTTTACTCCCGCCTGGAGAAAGAACAGACCAAGGCGTTGTGGCAAATAATTCCTGCTGAAAAGCCAGGGGAGCGGCGAGAGCCCCAGCCACAAGCTAAACCCTACCTCTGGAAATGGGAACGTATTTACCCGTTACTGGAAGAAGCAGTCAGCGTTGTTAAAGTGGACCGCGCGAGCGAAAGACGTGTGTTGTGTTTGGCCAATCCAGGATTGACCAGAGGCACGACTCACACACTAAATGGCTGCCTGCAGATACTCTGTCCGGGAGAGAGCGCCCCCACCCATCGTCACAGCGTCGCGGCCATCCGCTTTATCATTAAAGGGAACGGGGCCTGTACGATAGTGGATGGAGAAAAGATCCCGATGAAGGAAGGGGATCTTATCCTCACCCCAGCGATGATGTGGCATGACCACAGCAATGAAACAACCGGGCCGGTAGTCTGGTTCGACGGCCTTGATTCGCCATTTGTCGAATTGCTCAATCTTTCATTTTTCGATTCGTACCCGGAGGAAAAGCAGCCGATCACCAAACCCGATGCCTATACAACCGAAAAACTAACCATGGCAGGATTACGTCCGCCCGGAATAAGACCAGAGGCTAACTTTGGCCTTCCCTTTATCTACCGCTGGGAGGATACATCTCAGGCCTTAACCAGGATGGCAGCCCTTGAAGGAGAAGGGGATCCTCATGACGGCGTGATTCTTGATTATATCAATCCGATCACCGGTGGACCTACCCTACCTTCTTTAGGCTGCCAGATTCAATTGTTGCGACCCGGTGAAGAGACCAAAGTCCACCGGCACACGAGTTCTGCTGTCTACCACGTGTTTAGGGGCAGCGGATATTCTATGGTGAACGATGAGCGGATAGAATGGACCCAAGGCGATACCTTCGCATTGCCACCCTGGGCCTGGCACCGGTTTGGTAATCCAACCTCCAAAGAAGCTATTCTCTTTTCGATAAACGACAAGCCCATCCTGGAACCACATGGGCTATATCGGGAGGAGACTAAAGAGTAGCTTGCCAGTAACACCATTAATAAGATCTCGACCCTATGTCAGCGTACTAAGGAGGCACGTTTATGAAAGGACATCTTTTGGCATATCTCTATAGAGGTACAAGTTTGGGTATTCTGTTGGTTGGTTTGCAGATCTTCCTGGAGACTATCCCTGTTCGTGCTGCTGAGGCAAAACCGCCTTGGCAGGTGGAATGGGAAAAGACCATGGCGGCGGCCGAAAAAGAGGGGAAGGTCATGGTCTATGTGGGAGGGGGAGAGTATCGCAAGACCATTGAGCAATTCCAAAAAGCCTACCCCAAAATAAAACTCGTGACATTTGCAGTCGCAAGGGGACCAGCGATTGCGAAAAGATTAATGGCGGAGCGCAGAGCCGAGAAGTACGTGGCGGACGTCTACATGACAGGGCTCGGTACTCATATTCAGGTATTATACCCGGGAAAGGCGCATGCACCATTACGCCCTTCTCTCATTTTACCTGAGGTTAAAGATGAGTCGAAGTGGCTAGGGGGTAATCACCTTTATATTTATCCTGAAGAAGGATTCTCTTTTGTGTTCGAAGCAACTGTGAGGCATCCTATTTTTTATAATACGAATTTGGTCAAGCCCGACGAGGTTACCTCGTGGTCGGATCTTCTTAACCCGAAGTGGAAGGGAAAAATTGTGAGCTACGATCCTAAAATACCGGGGACCGCCGCCCCTATTCTTTGGTATCACTATAAGAATCCTTCTTTGGGACCTGAGTTTATAGGAAAATTTTATGCCGGGATGGAAGTTACCCTTAGCCGGAATTATCGCCAATTAACCGACTGGCTGGCCACTGGTAAGGCAGCTATTTGTCTATCTTGTGGCCGTGCGGCAAGAAAAGCTATAAAACAGGGCCTTCCGGTTGCCAGAATAAATCACTTCATGAAGGAAGGATCCGCTCTAACCTATGGTCAGGGAATTATCAGCTTAATTGACCGTCGGCCTCACCCTAACGCAGCCAAGGTCTTTGTCAACTGGTTATTATCCCGCAAGGGGCAGATGACTCTTCAGGAGATAACCGCTCGGAGCGGGAACCCTAGGAATTCCTTACGAACTGATATCTCCAAAGACACGGTCCCACGGGAAGACTTGCCAAAGAAGGGAGTAAGGTATTTCAAGGAGGGTCTCAAGTCAGCCCAAGAGAGAAGGGAAGCCGTTAAAATTTTAAAGAAAGTGATGAAAAAGTAGCAAGTTTGCCAAAAAAAACGAAACGAAAGTAGGCCAGGAAAAAGCAAGCCACCACCGAGAACAAGGAGGGTTGATCTATGCTTTCCAGAGAGGAAAATGAGCTTCTCACCAGAGTAGGGCCGGGTACTCCTATGGGAGAGCTGTTCAGGCGCTATTGGATTCCGGCTCTACTATCCGAGGAGATCCCTGCACCAGACTGTCCTCCCGTGAGGGTCAGGCTCCTGGGTGAAGACTTGGTTGCCTTTCGTGACTCTCAGGGGAGGATAGGACTTTTGGGTGAATTTTGCCTTCATAGAAGAGCCTCTCTGTTCTATGGGCGCAATGAGGAATGCGGGTTGAGATGTGCTTACCATGGTTGGAAGTATGATGTAGAGGGGAATGTATTAGAGACACCCGCAGAGCCTCCAAAAAGTAATTTGAAACATAAGGTCCACCAGACGGCCTATCTCTGCAGAGAGGCATCCGGAGTCGTCTTCACCTACATGGGACCCAAGGAGAAGATTCCTCTCCTCCCAAATTTCGAGTGGCTGACGGTTCTTCCGGATCATGTGGGAGCGGCAAAGTTCTTCATAGAGTGTAATTATCTGCAGGCCCTGGAAGGGGACTGTGACACATCTCATGTGGGTATTTTGCACCTGGGCAACCCTGTAAAAAGTGGTGGAGGAGATATAGCTCAGATTGGAGCGCAGGATAGGGCCCCGCGCTTCGAGAACGAGGAAACATGGTGTGGCATCAGATCCTCTGCTATCAGGAAGGTGTCGCCAGATACAAAGAGCGTTGATGTTTTCGCCTTTGCCATGCCTTTTACAGCGTGTGTTCCAGCCGGGAAAAAGATAAACGGGAAACTCGACGGCTACTTAATCGTCTACCAAACCCCTTCCGACGACTACCACACCACGAGGTATAACTTCCGTTTCCAGAGGAGCGAGCCGATATCTCAGGAAGCTATTACGTCCGAAAAGGCTCAGGTGGGACCTGATTACAAGCTGATTGCTAATCGACGCAATGAGTATCTTCAGGACAGGGAGAAGCAGAGGACCACTGACTCCGTAGGGATCGAGGGCTTCGCCACTCAGGATGCGTGTGTAACGGAAAGCATGGGGCCCATCGCTGACCGAACACGTGAGCATCTTGGAACTAGCGATGCCTATGTGATAGCCATCCGCAAATTTTTGATCAAAGCCGTGCAAGACTTTCGGAAGGGAAAAGAGCCTCCCGGTTTGGTTTGGGACCCCGCCAAGAATGACTTCTCCATTGTAAGCTGCAATTCCACTCGCCTTCCACTATCAGCGCCTTCCAAGGAGGCCGAAGCGAGGACGTAAAGGGGAAAGAATATTTCAGCAAGTCCCAAAGAGAGATCACGGGACGCGGACATGATGTGCGACCGCCACGACTTCCAGCTAGTTCAGAAGGCAGGGCATATGGCCCGCGGTCCCGGCATCTCCTGATTGAACGAGCATTATATACTCACACTCGTCTCCCGCCACACAGATGACATCGCAAACAGCGTGATAGGGATAAGCGCGCGGCGGCTACACATTGCAATAATCTCTCTCAGGTATGAACAGTTTACGTAGACCCGAAAACCTGACTGATTCAGAATTTATTTTTGCCAGAAAATTTCACTATGACTGATTTAAAAACCGGCCGGACCGGCATAACCTCCCGAGCATGGGGAATCCCCCTGGATCGAGGACTCCTTTTCATGGTCCTGCTTATCGGCTCGCTTGGGTTTTATATTGTTTACCCTTTGGTTCTCATTCTCATCAACAGCTTCAATATAGCTACTATTGCCGAACCCCCCGTCTACGGTCTTCAGGCCT
>JAZFYO010000237.1:0-12543 GCA_036443615.1 Binatia bacterium
TGCACTCAGCCATCAGCATTCTGCTCTCAGCAATTCAAGTTATATCGATCACGGGGTTTGAATCCCCGTGTTCGACCAAAGGGAAGAGCTGCCGCTTCTCCCCTTTGGAAACCCCATCGGCTTTGTACCCGCCTCAAGAGGCGGGGTTTACATTGAATCAACAGATGAGGACTCCTCGAAAAGTATTGTGTTGACCTAAGAGGGTAGAACGTACTGTTGGTTTGCACCTAAGGGGGGATAGCCTATACAATAAGCCTTCAGCCGTCTTCTATCAGCAATGAAACAGAAAAAGTTTTCTCAAATAGCAGTGTGTTATCTTGCCTTGCTGATGGCTGACAGCTGAGCGCTGATAGCTTAGAGGCAATAAGTGGAATTTAATCGCATCAAGAGGCTTCCTCCTTACGTCTTTAACATCATTAACGATTTAAAACAGGAGGCCAGAAGGAAGGGCGAAGATATCGTCGACTTTGGGATGGGGAACCCCGATCAACCCACCCCTCCCCATGTGGTCAGCAAGCTTGTCGAAGCGGCAAAGAAACCGGCGAACCATCGCTACTCGGCCTCCAGAGGGATATACAAGCTACGCCTTGCCATCGCAAATTGGTACCAGAAGCGATTTCATGTTTCTATTGACCCGGACACTGAAGCGATCGTTACCATTGGATCCAAGGAAGGGCTGGCCCACCTTGTTATGGCGATCCTGGATCCGGGGGATGTCGTTTTCTGCCCCAGCCCGACCTATCCTATCCACCAGTATTCGGTCATCATTGCCGGAGGGGATCTGCGCAGCATCCCGATGCAATCGAGCGAAGGTCTCTTCTCGCATCTACAGGAAGCCATTAAGCAGAGCTGGCCCAAGCCCAAACTCCTGATCATCAACTTTCCTCATAACCCCACGACGGAGATTGTGGAACTGGACTTCTTCAATCGAGTCGTTCAGTTCGCTAAGGAGCACGAGCTGCTGGTGATCCATGACCTGGCCTACGCCGATATCACCTTTGACGGGTACCGGCCTCCGAGTTTTCTTCAGGTCCCTGGTGCCAGGGAGATCGGTGTGGAGTTTTTCTCCCTGTCCAAAAGCTACAATATGCCGGGCTGGAGAGTCGGCTTTGCCGTGGGAAATAGTGAGATGATCAGGGCCCTGGCCAGAATAAAGAGCTACCTCGATTACGGTATTTTTCAGCCCCTACAAATAGCGGCTATCCATGCCCTCAACGGGCCTCAGCAATGTGTGGTAGATATTTGCGAACGATACCGCCGCCGCCGGGATGCTCTGGTAAACGGTTTGGACCGCATCGGGTGGAAGATCAAGAAGCCAAAGGCAACCATGTTTGTTTGGGCTGAGATCCCGGAGGCATGCAAACAGATGGGCTCTCTTGAGTTCTCCAAGTATCTTCTCAAAGAGGCCAAAGTGGCCGTTTCCCCAGGGATCGGCTTTGGTGAATATGGAGATTCCTTTGTGCGCTTTGCACTCATCGAAAACGAACACCGTACCCGCCAGGCCGTGCGAACCATCCGGAAGGCACTGGGGAAATATCTGGACTAAAGATGGCACGAGAAATCAACATAGCCGTCCTCGGACGCGGCACTGTAGCCCAAGGAGTGATAAAATTACTGCTTAAAAACCAGAAGCTTATAAAGAAAAGGGTAGGTTCTACCTTAACTCTCTCAAAGGTATTGACACGAAATAATCGCAGGAATCGCAATTTCAAACTCCCGCATAGAATAATTGTAGATACGCCCGAGAAAATTCTAAAGGACCCGAAGATCGACATCGTCGTGGAGCTGATGGGTGGTTATGAACCTGCACGCAGCTATATCCTGAGAGCCATGAAGGAAGGGAAGGATGTCGTAACCGCAAACAAAGCGCTTCTCGCGGTTCATGGCGAGGAGATTTTCTCACAGGCCCAAACCCATGGGATCGACATTGGATTTGAGGCCAGTGTGGGGGGTGGTATTCCCATCATCAGAACCCTAAAGGAAGGGTTGGCCGGTGACAGAAACCAGGCCCTTTATGCGATACTCAACGGGACCTGCAATTACATCCTGACTACAATGGAAGACAGAAGGGAAAACTTCCACGACGCCCTGTCGAATGCGCAAAAACTGGGCTATGCCGAAGCCGACCCGAGCTTCGACGTGAACGGCACGGATGTGGCGCACAAGCTGGCCATTCTGATCATCCTGGCTTTTGGAACCCGGGTAAGGTTCAACGATATTTATACCGAGGGCATTCGCCAGATCGGCCCCATGGATATTTCCTATGCAAGGGAGTTGGGCTATAGAATCAAACTCTTGGCGATAGCGAGACATGAAGACGGTGCTATTGATGCGCGGGTCCATCCGGCCATGGTCCCCACGGATCATCCTTTAGCCTTGGTGAGGGGTCCGTACAATGCCATCTTTATTGAAGGGGAGGCCTTGGGCCCCACCATGTATTTTGGTCAGGGTGCGGGGATGATGCCCACCGCCACCGCAGTCTTGGCCGACATCATCGAAATTGCCAGAAACCGAATTCATGGCAAGAGCTTGCGTATCCCCCCTCTTGGCTACTCTATGGGTAGCTTGAGTCGTTTCCCACTGAGACGGATCGACGATTTAAAGACCGAGTACTATCTCCGATTCATGGTATTGGACAGACCCGGGGTGTTAGCACAGATTTCTGCCATCCTCGGCCACCACGGAATCAGTATCGCTTCGGTCATTCAGAAAGAAGAAAGAGAAGGCAAAAGCGTTCCCGTTATAATGCACACCCGATCGGCCCAGGAACGTGATATCAAGAAGGCTATCTCTCAGATCAACCGACTCAAAGTGACCAAGGCCAAGTCCGTGTTCATCCGTGTTGTTTCTTTTGCGTGAGCAAGATGAAAACAACTAGACAAGAGATTATCATTGCCCCCGATCTGAAAGCCCTTACAGCTTTCTTCAAAGAAAAAGGAGAAGGGCAATGAAATACGTCATTCTACAAGGGGATGGGATGGCGGACTATCCCATCGAGTCTCTGGGGGGAAAAACACCACTCGAGGCAGCGGCCACTCCGAATATGGACTGGCTTGCCACTCACGGGATATTCGGCCTCGCCCATACCATTCCGGATGGATTCCCGCCGGGAAGCGATGTGGGGAATATGAGTATTCTTGGCTACAACCCCAAAAATTACTATACTGGCCGCGCTCCGCTGGAGGCAGCCAGCATGGGAGTCACCCTGGGTCCGGATGATGTCGCCTTTCGTTGCAACCTTGTCACCCTCAGGGAAGACGGCGGAGCAACCATCATGGAGGACTTTTCAGCGGGGCACATCTCTACCGGCGAGGCCACCAAGATAATCCATGATCTGGACCGCCAACTGGGTGGAGAGAGTGTGAATTTTTATCCCGGCGTCAGTTACCGCCACCTGATGGTTTGGCGCAGCGGAATTGGATCGGTAAAAACCACCCCACCGCACGACATCACGGACAGGGAAACCGTTCCACACCTCCCCGCGGGGGATGGAGCATCGTTTGTTCGTAATCTGATGGAGCAATCGCAGCCACTTCTCGCCTGCCATCCGGTCAACAGCGAGCGAGAGAAAAGGGGAGAGAGAAGGGCAACTTCCATCTGGCTTTGGGGACAGGGCAACGCGCCCAAGATGCCTACGCTGAACAAAAGGTTTGGCATCACCGGAGCCGTCATATCGGCGGTGGATCTTATCAACGGACTCGGGGTCTACGCTGGCCTTGAACGCATTTCGGTCCCAGGGATCACTGGCTTTCTCGATACAAACTTCCTGGGCAAGGCGGAGTATGCGCTGGAGGCCCTGAGACATAAAGACCTGGTGTTTATCCATGTGGAGGCCCCGGACGAGGCAGGCCATATGGGGGACGTCGCAGCAAAGGTCAAAGCCATCGAGGCCTTTGATGAGAAGGTGGTCGGGACCGTTCTGAAAGGGATGGACCGCTGGCCTGACCTGAAGATCCTCCTTCTTCCGGACCACGCGACCCCTGTGGCCCTTAAAACCCATGTGTCAGATCCAGTTCCGTTTGTTCTCTATTCTTCCGATAAGAAAAGAAGCAGTTCAAAGCCTTTTGGCTTTAACGAAGGAGATGCAATAAAAACCGGAATTAAGGTGGAGAAGGCCCATACCCTCATAGAGGGGCTTATCAAGGGGAGGAATCTATGGACCGAAACCTCGCATTAGAAGTTGTCCGTATCACCGAGGCAGCCGCCATAGCCTGCGCCCGCCATATGGGAATGGGTGATGAGAAGGCGGCAGATCAAGCAGCGGTGGATGCCATGCGCCAAGCATTTAACGACATCCCCATTGACGGCACGGTGGTGATCGGGGAAGGGGAGAGGGATGAGGCGCCAATGCTGTATATAGGTGAAAAGGTGGGTTCCCGTGAGGGGCCCCCGGTCGACATTGCCCTCGATCCATTGGAGGGAACAACCATCTGCGCCAACGGAGGCCCAAATGCCTTGTCGGTGATAGCAATGGCAGAGCAGGGAAGGTTCCTCCACTGCCCCGATACCTACATGGACAAGATTGCAGTGGGGCCAGTGGGAAAGGGGGTCGTGGATCTCGATAAGAGTCCCACTGAAAACCTCAAGTTACTTGCTGAGGCTAAAGGATGCCGGGTAGAGGAACTTACTGTGATCATTCTCTATCGCCCTCGACACGAAGCCCTGATCCAGGAGGTCCGAAAGGCGGGGGCACGTATCAGGCTGATCAGCGACGGAGACGTTGCGGCGGCGATCGCCACGACCAAACCCGAGACGGGGATTGATTTGATGCTCGGGATCGGGGGTGCCCCTGAAGGTGTCTTGGCTGCTGCGGCCCTTCGGTGCGTGGGAGGCGAAATGCAGAGCCGCTTGAAACCCAGAAATTCACAGGAGATCGACAGAGCCCACTCCATGGGAGTCAAGGACATCAAAAAAAAATATACAATTGAGGAGATAGCAGGTGGGGAGGTTATGTTTGCCGCGACGGGCGTGACAGACGGGGACTACCTCAAAGGGATTCACTTCTCTGCCGGTGGGGCCACCAGCCAGTCCATCGTGATGCGGTCCAAGACCCACACCATCCGTGTCGTAAACGCCACTCACTACTTTGCGTTCAAACCCGGGTTCTGAACCATCACCGATCGCGCTTCATCCGTGAAGAAGAAGAAAAAAAAGAGCAAAAGAAAGTTTCCTTTTATAGCGTTATTTATTCTGTCAGCCATCCTCCTCTGGATCTTCTGGAACAAGTTCCAAGACCTGACCACATTTGTACAAAACAATTTTATCTCAGGAGAGAGCGGGAAGCCATCTCAAGAGAGGATATCAGAACAAGAGAGAAAGAATCTCGAGGAAATCCTCAAGCGTCGTTAAGTCTACGAATTCTGCGCCAGCAGGGCTATGCAATCGTTGATTGCTAGGGCTCGCTGGCTTTTTTTGTCTTGAAGAGAGAAAGTTGAATAGAGTCCTGCGATGAAATAGAGTTTTTCATCAGCCCTTAGCGGAACCATTGCAAGGAGAGGGAAACATGGACAACCTGACTCGCCTCATCGCTAACTATGCCGCCACTCTGACCTTCGAGGATTTGCCGGAGGAGGTCGTACATGCTGCAACCCAGCGGATGGTGGATAGCCTTGCCTGCGCCATCGCGGCCTATCGGTGCGAGCCTGCTCAGATCGCACTCCGCCTTGCCCGAAGAGCGGTCCCGGAACAATACCCCGGTCGCATTCTGGGTTTTGGCGAACAGTCAACGGCGGAGTCTGCTGCTTTCGTGAACACCGCCATGATCCGCAACCTCGATTTCAACGACCAGTACCCCGGCGGCCACCCGAGCGACTGCCTCGGCGCCTTTCTAGCGATAGCCGAGTCGGCAGGAGCGGACGGCCGCCGCTTGCTGTCAAGCATGGTAGTCGCCTATGAGATTTTCCCTCGTCTGAACGATGTGACCGGGTTGCGGATGAAGGGGTGGGACCAGGGCTTTGTGATCGGTATCTGCACTGCCGCAGGGGTCGGCCACCTGCTTCGTTTGTCCCCCGAGAAGCTGGGAGAGGCGATTGCTATTACCGCCGTTGCCAACGTACCAATGAGAAACACAAGGGCAGGAGAGCTGTCGTTTTGGAAGGGCGCTGCTACCGCGTTTGCTACGCGCAACGGCATGTTTGCGACCCTGCTTGCCGCAGGAGGGATGACCGGACCTGACCGGCCGTTTGAGGGAAAGCACGGGCTCTGGGACCTGATCACCGGCCCTTTTGAGATTACACCCTTCGGGGGTCGAGGCGGCAAATTTCGTACCTCCGAGGTACAGCTCAAATACTGGCCGGTCGAATACAACGCCCAGCTGGTCGTATGGGCGGCGTTGGAGCTCCGCTCTAAAGTGAATTGGCGTGATCTGACCGATATCGACATCGGGACATACACGTTTGCGTACAGCGAGATCGGGAGCGACCCGGAAAAGTGGGATCCCAAGACGAGGGAGACTGCAGATCACAGCCTTGCATACATATTTGCCAAGACCCTGGTTGAGGGAACGATCAACGCCGATTCTTTTGAAGAGGCAGCGGTCCGTGATCCCTCCCTACGACCTCTCATGGCGAAGACTCGGGTGCGTATAGACGAAGAAGTCGATGCCAACTATCCTGCCCACGTGTCTATGAAGGTCGAGGCTACGACCACTGACGGGAAACGCTATATCCTCGAGCCTCGAGACCCGCTAGGGCACAACAAGAAACCCATGCAGGACAAGGACATCAGGACAAAATTCCTTGGTGTAGCGGAGCCGGTTCTGGGGCTCGCCAGGGCTTCCCGTGCGCTTGAGCGCTGGTGGGATCTCCAGCATGTATCGGATATCTCGGGGGCACTGGCCCTTCTGAACATAAAGGCAGGCGTACGCGGAAAGAAAAATCCGTTACGAAAAAGGTAGCCTACGCATTCCGGAACGCATTCAAGATGAATATAACAGCAAACGTTTCATTTGGAGGAAACGGACAATGATCTACCTTTTCTCATGGAGAGTGTTACCCGTAGCGACTCTATTCGTTATTCTCTGCCATCTTTTCTCAACCCCTAGCGGCGTTCGTGCGCAAACAGTGGGGGAAGTTGTCCAATCCGTGAACGGGCTCTCCTCCGTAGCGCGACATCAAAAATTAGTGGAAGGCGCGAAACGCGAAGGAAGGGCAGTCTTTTACGGCACTGTCAACACGGCACATGCGCGAAAGATTCTGGATGCATTTAAGCGGCGGTATCCATTTCTCACGATCGGCCATTACCGGGCCGGTGGGTTTAGGCTAATCAACTAAGGTTGTTACTGAGGCCAGAAGCTAGCGCTTTGAGCCGGATGTGATCCAGACCAGCGCCCTCGTGGGTCACGAATTAATACGCGGCAATCTGGGGACAGCCATGCAGCACGTTCGCGTCGCTCTGGGCTACAATACCACCCTAGTAAAGGTTGAGGACGCGCCGAAAAGCTACCATGACCTGCTCGATCCCAAGTGGAAGGGGAAAGTAGTCATCGACAATCAGGATCAGGATGTCCTTTCAGCTTTAATCGATGCCTGGGGAGAGGAAAAGGCATTTGCTTTGTTTAAAGGGTTGGCAAAGAACCAGGTATCCATCCGGAGGAGCAGGACTCTTCAGGCGCAACTCCTGGTAGCGGGAGAATTTCATATCGCCGCATTCCTCCACGGCTACAGACCGGCCGAAATGAAGCGGGCGGGAGCACCCGTGAATATAGTCACACTTGCCCCCTTTTTCACCAAACCCAGCCCCATTTTCCTTGCAAAGCACGCACCGCACCCCCATGCCTCAACCCTTCTCTACGATTACCTTCTTTCCGAAGATAATCAGAAGATTGTGGCAGAGGAAATTGGTAGGGGACCCGTAAGGAATGGCATCAAGGAAAAACACCCGGAGCTCAAGCATGACCGCTATCAAATCGTCAACCCGGATACTGCAGGTCCCAAGCTTCGCGATATGCGGAAGTTTTTCAACACTGTCTTCGGTATCACCGGCTAGCCTTGACCAAAACGGAGCAGGGAAGGCGAGATCTTACCGCAGGCCGTATTCGGATGCTGTATCCTCCCAAGAGTCAAAATCCGCCAAGGTCCGAAGCGATGCAAAGGTAGAGAATCTCAGGGGCAGTGTTCCTCGCTGGCAAAGGTCCAGCGCCCGCTCGGGGGTAATCCATAAGCTGTGCCCCGCCTTTTGGGAACCAGGGAGAAGCGGCTGATCCAACGGAAGGAGGGTGAGAAAAAAAATGGTGTCCATGCAAACGGGAGAGTCCTCCTGCACTAGCCATTGGGAAAAATATACCAAGCGAGCAGCATCACAGAAAAGTCCTTTTGATTCTAAAAGCGTCAAAAAATCTTTAG
The DNA here is from genome assembly GCA_036443615.1 of Binatia bacterium. Classification (GTDB taxonomy): domain Bacteria; phylum Desulfobacterota; class Binatia; order UBA9968; family CAXXLF01; genus JACZXR01. The sequence goes on from JAZFYO010000237.1 coordinate 8,343, forward strand.
AACCTTCAATGAGGGCTTCACGCTCCTGTGCCAGCTCCTCTCTTACCTTGAGATCGTCCATCTCGAGAGAGGTACCGTCTTGAGTGGTACAGAGAAGAATACCCGCCTCTTCAAATAGTCCCCTGGCACCTGCCACCCAGTGGCCTAGAGAGAGCTCTGACGTTAGTTTGCTTCCGACAATCTTCCGGGCCTCAGCTGGGCTGAGGCCGCGGATGCGGCTCATGATCCCTGATAAGCAGTCTTCTTTTTTGACGCTACCGCCTGGAAAGGAGCAAACTCCTCCCTGAATTTTCGTGCCCGAAGACCGATGGGTTAAAAAAACCTCGAATCCTCCATTCACCTCTGGGCGTAGGAGGATAACCGCTGCGGCATTCTTAGAAGAATAGCCCTTCTTCATAGAAAATCTTCCGGCCACCCCTGAGACAAATGGTGGCATGCTTATGGTTTACAGAATGGTAGGCTCCGACGCAACGGAAAGGGGCCGTCAACAACTGACACGTTGTTTTCGAGAACCCCTCATGCTACCTTCCGAATACTGAAGAGTTATCAAGACCGAATTGTCCCTTGAAGCTTTACATCCAAACCTACGGCTGTCAGATGAATGAGTACGATTCTACTCGCATCGTGCAGATAATGAGGCAGATGGACTACACTCCCACGGACAACATCGAAGAGGCAGACCTCCTTATTCTTAACACCTGCAGCGTGCGGGACAAGGCAGAGCAGAAGGTATACAGCGCCCTGGGCCGCTGGCGCGAGCTGAAACAGAAGCGAAAGGGACTGATAATTGGAGTGGGGGGATGCGTTGCCCAACAAGAGGGAGAGAACCTGATGCGTCGTGTACCTTACCTCGATCTTATCTTCGGGACCCAGAACATCCACAAGCTCCCCCAGATGGTAGGGGAGGTTCAAACGCTAGCCCATCGACCGCTCGAGATCGACTTTTACCGGGATTCCTACTACCTGGAGGACCCTCAAGGAAGGCCGGAGGTCCATGGATCCAAGGCCTACGTGACCATTATGCAGGGGTGCAATAAGGTCTGCAGCTTCTGCATTGTTCCCCACGTGCGTGGCAGGGAGATCAGCCGGTCCAGCGAAATGATTCTCGCTGAGGTCCGAAGCCTGGTTCATCGAGGCGTAAGAGAGGTGATGCTGTTAGGTCAAAATGTAAACTCCTACGGTAAGAATTCTAGTGGCGAGTTGACGTTTCCGCAGCTCTTAACCAGGATAAATGAATTCGATAGATTGGAGAGAATTCGCTTCACGACTTCCCATCCCGAAGACCTCTCAACAGAACTGATCGAGGCCTACGCGAAACTGGGAAAGCTCTGCGAACACCTCCACCTTCCGATCCAGTCGGGAGCGGATACGGTGCTTCAAAGAATGCGACGGGGTTACAAGTGCAGCGAATATGTCGACAGGATCCTGCGACTGAGAGACATGTGTCCGGAAGTGGCGCTGAGCACGGATATCATTGTCGGATTTCCGGGCGAGACAGAAGGGGAATTTGAGGCGACCCTGGAAATCCTTCGCCAAATAAAGTATGATGACATTTTCGCGTTTACCTATTCGGCACGGCCACACACAGTGGCCTCGAAGATCTATTGCGATGACGTGCCCGGAGAAGTAAAAAAGAGAAGGCTTAAAAGAGTACTCGACCTCCAGAATCAGATTTCTCTTGAAAAAAACAGGCGACATGTAGGGAAGTTAGTGGACATCCTGGTCGAAGGACCATCCAAACTCAGACGGGATCAAATGATGGGGCGCACGAGGGCAAATAAAGTGGTTAATTTCGTGGCATCTCAGAACCTGACAGGTAGGATAGTTCAGGTTAGAATTGCTGCTGCCTCAGGCTACTCATTGATCGGCGAACTCACAGCAGCAAAGGGGGCAGCATGACAAAAAGAGATGACTCCATCGAGATGGCTGTGGCTGGACTCACACTAGACCCGGTCACCAAAACTCCCATCGTCCTTCTCAAGGATTCAGACAACAAGCTGAATCTTCCCATCTGGATAGGGCTCTTAGAGGCTACGGCAATGGCCACCGAGCTTGAAGGGATCAAGATGGCCCGTCCCATGACCCACGACCTATTGACAAATGTCCTCACGGAAGTTGGGGTATCCGTAAATTTCGTTGAGATCACAGAATTAAAGGAAAACACTTATTACGCGTTGGTCCATCTCAAGATTAATGGGCGTGAGTTGGCCATTGATTCCCGGCCCAGCGATGCGATCGCCCTTGCCCTGAGGAGCAAAAGCCCCATCTATGTATCCAAGGCTGTCCTGGAGGCCTCCAGCATTCTGCAGCAAGCAGAAGAAGGAAAAGAACCCGACTTTTCCAATGTCTCAAAAGAAAAATGGGCGGAGATTCTGGAAAAGATGTCCCCTGAGGATTTCAAGTACAAGACCTGATAGGAGCGCGCTTGAGCGTCCCGTTAAAGCTTACAGGTTAGTCAGGCCCACACTACCAGATATTCAATGCATGAATGGTCCGTCTGCGTAAAAAAATCACCCGAAAAGACATCAGCAAGCCGGATCAGTTCATTACTCTCACAAAAAGGGTTTTTCGTTTTTTTGAGCAAAACCGAACTAAAATCCTCCTCGCCCTGTCTCTGGTTATCGCAGTCAGCTTAGCCCTATGGGGTTGGAACCTCTATAGTGCCCGCCAGGACCGTTTAGCCGCTCAGGTCTATTCCAACGCCTTAGCGGCATACCGTAACGGTGACTATAATGATGCCCTCGAGAAGTTTGTCCGCATTAGCGACTATCGCTCAACTACTTACAATCAGCTCGCCTTGCTATACCGTGGCCAGAGCCTTATCGCTCTAAAACAGCCATCGGAGGCCGTAACTGTCATACAAGAGTTCCTTGCAAAGGATAGGAGTAACTCATACATGCGCCAGCTCGGTTTAATGACAATGGGCTACGCCCATGAAAATGCCGGACAATGCCCGCAGGCGATAAAAGCCTTTACGGCTGCTCAGAAAATAACCGGACCTTTACAGGAAGAGGCCCTGATAGGAAATGCCCGCTGCAATTTTAAAAACGGAAACCTTCAGGAGGCCCTGAACGCTTACCAGTATTACCTTTCCAGCATTCCCGGGTCCCAGAGGACCACAGAGATTAGGCTGCGAATTCATGAAATTGAGTCAAAAATGAAGGGGGCTGAAGGGAATTGATATATATGGGGGGATATATAAAACGTCTGATAAGATATATTATGTCAACTTTCATAAATGAAAAGATTGACATAATATAAAGTAAATAATCATCCCCTCCGCCCCCCCCCTAAAATTGACATAACATAATGTAAAAATCTCATCCCTCCACCACCTCCCATAAATGAAAAATTGAACATAACACAATAAAAAAAACACTCCCTCCTCCCCCCACCAACCTTAAAAGTATAATCTCCAAACTCCAGCCTCCAGACATCAGGGAGTTTTTATCTGCGTCTGGAATTCTTTTTTATTAGATAGAGCCGAGTGCGCGATTTGCTGGTGCGCAGATCATAGGACCATTCCCCTTGGTTATAGACCAGCCGATAAATTCCCTTGAGCTCAAGGGGTCGGTCGCTCATGTCACTGCACGTTGTAAACGAGGCATTCTCGATCCACTCTTTATGATGAGTGCAGTTTCCCTTTAAGGGCCGGCGATCCGGCAGGTGGGACTCAAAATGGAGGCAGCGGCTGCAGGTGTTTTCTTCGTGGGATTTCCTTCCCTTTTTCTTTTTGTTAGAATTTTCATCCATCGATCTAAATTATGCACTCCGAAGATCAGTATAGCAAAGATGAGACGGACGGCATTGAATGATTTTATAGGCTCTTTTACGAAAAGTATGGTTCCATAAGTTGAGGACCCCAGTCCTGGCAAGGGATTGAGCGTGCTTTTACAGGAGCTGCCATCCCTTCGCTTCAGTGGCCCCTCGGCGGGAAGCCCTAGCTGCTCGCCTCGGGCAGCCTCGAAACTCGCTGCGCTCCGACACTCGATGCTGCTTTTCCTCAGCTTCGCAGAGGCTGCCAACCCCTCAGAACCAATCTTTCGCTCAGGCACGCCGGCTCCCTTTGCATCGGGCGTGGGCTGAGGGGGCTTGCTGAGCGCAACACGTGACATAGACTGCCGCAAGCGCACGGTCGAGGGGTGCGAGGTTGAAAGCCGTGGGCACCCGAGCGTCCAGGTTCCCTCAGGCCCCTACCTTA
>JAZFYO010000238.1:0-2002 GCA_036443615.1 Binatia bacterium
TTGGCCATAAAACCTCTTCGGTTTCCTTCCAGCTCTGCCCCTGCCTTGCGAATGAGTTCTCCCGTAAGATCGCTAACCAGCCGCACCGGATAGGGATTTAGTTGGAGTCGGGGACGGTCTTCTTTACAGTCCTCGGTTATGCGGTCCCTTAATTTTCTTGCCTCCTCTGGCCGCTCCGCGCTCACTCCAATAACTTGAATTCCCTGGCTGGTGAATTTTTCGGAATCATAGACGTAGGCCGTCACCTGGGCCCGGCACCACGGTCAAAATCTACCACGGTAGAAAAACAACAGAGTGGCGCGAGCATTAGAAAAGATGTCTGGAAAAACCACACGGTTGCCGTCAATATCTTGTAGAATTGCAGCGGGAAACTCTTCACCCACTTTCATAGGAAATCCTCCGCACAGGCACTTTATCTCTTAGCTCCACGGAGCCAAAGGTTATTCCAAAACGTGGTAAGTTTGGGCATCAGTCTTTGCTCGTCTGAAATACTCATAAAGATTTTTTGCCTATCTACGATGTGATCTGCATATGGAAAAAACGCTTTGCTCTGAAGCTCACTATGGATGGGAGTGCCGGAATTATCGATCTGTTGGGCGATTTGACCTTCCTTGCTCACCATCCAGTTCAGGTAAAGTTTAGTAGCGTATATATTCGGCCCTCTTAGGGCCAACGTTATCGAAAGTACAAAGGATGCCGGCTCCGGACACCAGAAGTTGATCGGGGCCCCCTCCTGGGCCACTCGGTAAATTGTACTGTTGGACGCGGGTATGACCGCATGGAACTCACCGGCTGCAAGCAACTGCGACATCGCATTTAGGCCTTCCTTGCGATGCTGAGGTTTGACCTCGGCAAAAAGCCTCGCAAGAAATTCTTTTGTCTGAGTTTCGCCTTTCGCCTTCCAGAGACTCAGCGCCCAGCGTTCGGGGCGGTTAGCGACGGCCAGATTGCCATTTTTCCACACCGGATTAACGAGTAGATCTTCCCACTGGTTTGGCAGATCCTTTCTTTGTACGGCCCTGGTATTGTAGGCCATGCAATAAGTGTTTGCCCCATGAGCAATCCAAAGACCCTCCGGATCTCTCGCTTCCGGAATAACGTTCCGCAAGGCTGGGATGTCCCGAACATCTTGTAAGGCATTTAGCTCCTTGAATCTCTCCAAATTCTTACCCGGGCTATCCACCACGTCACCGATAACTCTGCCACTCTTGTACGCAATCAACGTCTTCACGACTCGGGATTCGTGACTGCTACCCATAACGTCCAAATCGATAAACGGATAGCGCTCTCTAAAAGGGGCATACTTGGCAGGCCTGCGGGCAGCGTCAGAAGTGCCGCGGATTCTCAGCTTTCCTTCTTTTTTTGCCTGATCTATCCATTGTTGGGGAACTCGTAGCTCCTTATCGATGTCCGCCAGAATGGCGGGATCGAGCTTATTTCTCTTGAGCATTTCCGTAGTGGATTTGGGAAGCGATCCGGACTGGGCAAGAGGGCTGGATACTAACAAAAAGCCAGAAAGGACCAGGTAAGGGATAGAAGTTACCTTTGGATTAAACATACGCTTACCTCCTTTACGTCATGCCCTGCCAGGGCACGTAGCGTGCAGCCTAAAAGGTACCGCGAAGGGTGTCTCTTGTATTTGAAATTTTACTGCTTGTCAAATGCCCCGATCTCTTACTCACAAATTTTGCTTTGATGTTCGGGCCCGGTTGCACGAGCCTGCGAGAGAGGTGTTCCGTAAGAGAACAATTAGGGAAGAGCTTGACTTCATGAAGAAGCAAAGTACTCGGATGCTTTAATCGTCCAGTACTTTGATTGAAACGTTACGCCTGTTCGAGAGGACATCGAGCGCATGGGGTTTATACCCTTGGCTGGCCAGATTTTGGGCAGGAAGGTGGCTTCAGCAAATCCAGGGGTTGACAAGGAGATTATGTCCTTGATAAGGGAAAATGGTTGAGTCGCGGGTTTAATCCGCGGGAAATAGGAGGGACGACCATGGGAA
>JAZFYO010000239.1:0-17543 GCA_036443615.1 Binatia bacterium
TTGGCGTTGTCTATCAGACGACCGCTGAGCAGGCGAGAGCGATCCCGCAAATGGTTGAGCAGATTATCAAGGACCACAAGATGGCGCGGTTTGACCGCGCCCACTTCCAAACTTTCGGAGATTTCGCGCTAGTATTTGTAGTCGTCTTCTATGTGCTGACCCCCGACTATAATGTGTACATGGATGTACAGCAGTACATCAATCTGCGGATCATGGAGGAGTTCAGGCGACACAAGATTGAATTTGCCTATCCCACGCAGCAGCTCTATGTCAGTAGAGTCGAGGACCCGCCTAGGCTACCGCTGACCCGATAGATCCTCAACCATCCCGTAGGTGAGAAAAGGTCGATTGCGCGGGTAAGGTAACAGCATTGCCAGGGTGTCGGTCGTTGCCGGGCTGCATACCATTGACTCGTGCAATGAAACCGTGCCTTGCTTATTTACTCTTCCCATCATCGCCTCCTGATTGACCCGTCTATATGCGGCGCGCAGAGCGGGTCCGTCCCTTTCCCCCCGCTCCATTGAACAACAGACGACCGGCTGAACTCTTGGGGAGGTGCGGAGATGACAACAGCGGAGACAAAAGAGAGTGGTTTGTTTCAACGCCTCGCTGCTTTGGCGGCTACTTGGAGTCTCGTCAGGGAACGGTGCAGGGCAGCTTCTGTAGCGGCAAATTCCTTATCTTCCAGGCTTAGTTCTGCCAATTTCCTCTCTGTCCTCTCCTGAGCCTTGCGCGCACGCTCAATGTCTATTTCATCCCCGAACTCTGCGGCATTGGCAAGGACCGTCATCACGTTGTCCAGCACCTCGGCGTAGCCTCCGCCTAAGGCCATGTGGACGCTATCACCCCCCCGCTTATAGCTTACTTCCCCAATCTCTAACGTGGCCAGGAGAGAGATGTGGTTGGGAAGGACGCCAAATTCGCCTAGGGTTCCGGGTGCGGTCACCTCATCCACCTCCTCGTCCAGGAGAACCCGGCTGGGTGTCACTAATTTTAATTGGATCTTCTCCGCCATTAATCCGCCGCGAGCTTCTTTGCCTTCTCCGCTGCCTGGTTAATCGTTCCGACCATGTAGAAGGCCTGTTCCGGGATATCGTCGTGCTTGCCCTCCACGATCTCCGAAAATCCTCTGATTGTATCCTTCAGTTCCACATAGGCACCCGAGACTCCTGTGAAGGCCTCGGCGACATGGAAGGGCTGAGAGAGAAAGCGCTGTATCTTTCTTGCCCTGGCGACCACTAATTTATCCTCGTCCGATAGCTCGTCCATCCCGAGAATGGCGATGATATCCTGGAGGTCCTTATAGCGCTGGAGGATCACCTGAACCTGGCGCGCCACCTGGTAATGCTCCTCACCGACCACATGCGGGTCCAGGATGCGCGAGGTGGAATCCAAAGGATCTACTGCCGGATAGATCCCTAGCTCGGCGATCTGACGCGAGAGGACCGTTGTGGCATCCAGGTGGGCAAAGGTAGTGGCCGGTGCCGGGTCGGTAAGGTCGTCTGCCGGGACATAGATCGCCTGGACCGAGGTAATGGAGCCCTTTCGGGTTGATGTGATTCTTTCTTCTAGCTCCCCCAGATCGGTCGAGAGCGTAGGCTGATAGCCTACGGCAGAGGGTATCCGGCCAAGGAGCGTGGATACCTCCGAGTTGGCCTGGGTGAAGCGAAAGATGTTATCGATAAATAGCAGAACATCCTTCCCCTCCTCATCACGGAAATATTCCGCCAGGGTTAGGGCAGAAAGACCGACGCGCGCCCTGGCCCCCGGCGGCTCATTCATCTGGCCATAGACCAGAGCGGCCTTGCTGAGAACCCCGGATTCTTTCATCTCCAACCAGAGATCGTTCCCCTCACGGGTTCTCTCGCCAACCCCGCCGAACACAGAATAGCCCCCGTGCTTCAAGGCGACGTTGTGAATCAGCTCCATAAGGATGACGGTTTTACCGACGCCGGCACCGCCAAACAGACCGATCTTGCCGCCGCGGGAATAGGGGGCGAGCAGATCGACCACCTTGATTCCCGTTTCAAAGGACTGGACCTGGGTCTCCTGGTCCGTAAACGCTGGGGCGGAGCGGTGGATGGGCAAGCGCTTCTTTTCGTTGATCGGCGGTCCTTCGTCTACGGGTTCTCCAATCACGTTGAGCAGGCGTCCCAAGGTCTCCGGACCAACAGGCATAGTGATCCCCTCTCCGGTATCCATAACCTCCACCCCACGAACCAGTCCCTCCGTGCTGTCCATTGCAATGCAGCGGACGGTGTTCTCCCCCAGGTGCAGAGCCACCTCTACAACCAGGTTCCATTTCTGGTCGTTGATCGCGGAGTTCGAAATCTTGAGGGCGTTGTAAATGGGGGGGAGGGAGCCATCCGAAAACTCGACATCAACAACGGCCCCCATCACCTGCGTGATCCTTCCCAAATTCATATCTTTAATTCCTCCCTTTTGCGTGTCACTTGAGTGCCTCGCCGGCGGAGACCACTTCCAAAAGCTCCCTGGTGATCGAGGCCTGGCGGGCGCGGTTCATCTGCAAGGTGAGATGGCTGATCATCTCTCCCGCGTTGGTGGTAGCGGAATCCATGGCGGTCATGCGTGCCGCGTGTTCGCTGGCAGCGGCCTCCAGAAGCGCCCGGTAGATTCCCACCTCAATAACTTTGGGCAAGAGGCTGGAGAGCAGTGCTTCCACACCGGGCTCAAAGAGATACTCGGTAGGTTGCTCTTCTCCTTCCTCTTTCTCCGTTGTAAGTGGGATGAGCTTCTCCTCGGTGGGTATCTGAGAGAGGGCGGAGCGGAACCGGCTGTAAAGGATATAGACCCCATCGGACTCCCCGCCAAGAAAGCGGCCCATAACCTTATCAGCGATCTCTGCGGACAGGTCTTCCGCTACTCGGTTCGAGGCATTGAGGAGCTGATCGACGATTTCACCATCCCGGCGACGGAAGTAGTCTGCTCCCTTGCGCCCGACGATGTTGAGACTGATCTGCGCCTGTGGCCTGTGGCTTTGGATGAACCTCTCTGCGGTACGAATCAGATTGGTGTTGTACCCGCCACAGAGACCGCGATCGGCCGTGAACAGAAGGAGATCGATCCTCTTTTCCTCCCGGGTCGCAAGCAATGGGTGCGACTCGACCGAGACACGTGCGGATAGGTTTTTGAGCAGAGCAGTCATCTTCTCCGTGTATGGGCGTGCCCGCAGGGCTGCCTCTTGGGCACGGCGCAGCTTGGCGGCCGACACCATCTTCATTGCTTTGGTAATCTGCTGCGTGTTTCGAACCGAGCTGATTCGCTTCCGTATCGCCTTAAGGGTAGCCATTACTGCTTATCGAAGGTGGCGTTGAATTCCTCTAGGATCTTGTTGATCTTCTCCCTTAGCTCGTCGCTCAGCTCACGCTTTGTTAGGATCTCGGCAAACAGATCTGCGTGTTTGGCCTCGACAAAGGCAAAGAGCTCCATCTCGTACTTCTTTAGGGCATCGACCGGCAGGTGGTCCACGAATCCGTTGGTCCCGGCGTAGATCGTGAGAATCTGCTTTTCCACGGGCAGCGGCTCGTACTGGCCTTGCTTGAGCAATTCGACCAATCGGCTCCCTCGTGTGATCTGCCGCTGGGTGGCCTGGTCCAAATCGGACCCGAATTGGGCGAAGGCTGCCATCTCCCGATATTGGGCGAGGTCGAGGCGTAGCCCGCCGGCAATTTGCTTCATCGCTTTGATCTGTGCTGCCCCACCGACGCGGGAGACCGATAGGCCGACGTTGATAGCTGGCCGGACGCCGGAATAAAAGAGGTCGGTCTCCAGGTATATTTGGCCGTCCGTGATCGAGATGACGTTGGTTGGGATGTAGGCAGAGACGTCCCCTGCTTGGGTTTCAATAATGGGAAGGGCAGTTAGAGAGCCGCCGCCTCGCGCGTCGTTAAGCTTTGCTGCCCTCTCGAGTAAGCGGGAGTGGAGATAGAAAATATCCCCCGGAAAGGCCTCTCTTCCGGGGGGACGGCGGAGGAGAAGAGAGAGCTGGCGGTAGGCCACAGCGTGCTTGGAGAGGTCATCGTAGACCACAAGGGCATGACCGCCGCCGTCACGGATGTGCTCGCCTATGGTGCAGCCGCTATATGGGGCGATGTACTGAAGGGGAGCGGACTCAGATGCAGTGGCCGACACCACCACCGTGTAGTCCATTGCTCCGTGCTGTCTGAGGCGGTCTACCACCTGGGCCACGGTGGATCTCTTTTGACCTATGGCGATGTAGATGCATGTCACGTCGCCTCCCCTCTGATTGATAATGGTATCGATTACCAGGGCGGTCTTACCTGTCTGCCGGTCCCCAATGATCAGTTCCCGTTGCCCTCGTCCGATGGGAATCATCCCGTCGATCGCCTTGATCCCGGTTTGAAGCGGCTCCTTGACAGGCTGGCGGGTCACCACCCCGGGGGCCTTGAGCTCGATCCTTCTTTTCTCTGTGGCCTCGATCGGTCCTCGTCCGTCGATCGGTTCCCCAAGCGAATCCACGACCCTCCCAACCAACGCCTTTCCGACGGGCACCTCGGCAATCCTCCCGGTACGCTTTACAGTATCCCCCTCCTTGATTAGATGGGGCTCCCCAAAGATAGCGGCGCCTACGTTATCTTCCTCCAGGTTAAGCGCCACCCCGTAGATCCCGTGAGGAAACTCCAAGAGTTCTCCTGCGGCGGCCCTATCGAGCCCATAGATGCGGGCAATGCCATCGCCGGTAGAAATGACTGTGCCGATTTCCTGAATCTCGACACCCTTATCGTAGTCTTGGATCTGCTGTTTGATAATCCGGCTGATTTCCGACGCTCCTATATCCATCATAATCCTCCTGCCTCTTTCAGTATCCCTGCTCGATGCTCTCCTTCATCCTTTCAAGCTGGGTCCGTATGCTCCCGTCATAAACCTTGCCCTCCAGCTCGATCAGGACTCCTCCGACTAACCCGGGGTCGGTTTCCTCCTTGAGGATCACTAGTTTTCCTCGGATCGTTTGGAATGTCTTGCGCAGTTTCTCAAGTGTTGCCTCCCCGAGGGGCGTGGGGGATACGACCCTGGCCTGGACTCGACCCTTGGTTTCATCAAGGTAGCGGTGATAATGAACGGCGATAGATGAAAGAGAATCCAGGCGGTCCCGCTCTAATAGGAGGGACAGGAAACGAATGGTCAGGGGAGTGAGATCTAGGCTTTTGGCTACCTGAACGGCGACATTTTTACGGCCCTGCATGCTAAAGGCTGGATTGTTCAGGACTGTCTTGAGTGGAGAGTTGTTGTAGGCTTCGATAAAGCGATCGAGCTCTTGTCCCAACGCCTCTTCCCTGTGCTCCTCCCGGGCCAGTTGAAAGATGGCCCGGGCATATCTTCGACTCAATCTCCCCTCTATCATCTGGCCTCTCCGACTCCCACCAAGAACTCGTCAATCAATCGCTCCTGGTCTGTAGCCCTAATGTTAGCTTTGATTGCCTGCTCTGCGGCCTCTTGGGCTTTGCGGGCTATCTCCTCGCGTAGCTGTTGGCGTGCGACCTTTTCCTCTTGCTGTGCCAGGAAGTCGGCATCACCCTTGATCTTTAGGGCGAGGTCCTCAGCCTCACGGAGTAGTCGAGCCTTCTCCCTTTCGCCCTCCGCCCGTAGCGTCTCTCGAATCTCTTTCGTCTCCTCGTCGAGCCTGGCCAAGCGGCCAACGTAGTCTTGGAGTACTGCCTCTGCCTGCCCCTTATTATCTTCGGCTGTCTTTACAGCGGTCAGTATCCCTTCACGGCGCGATCGGAGATGGTTTTTGATGAGCGGTATGAGAAAGCGATTTAGAAGATAGGCAAAGATGAGAAAATTAATAAGCGGGAAGATCAGGTGGGATATGGGGGCCGAATGCGCTTCTACTCCGGCGGCAGAGGCGGCCCATACCTGAGCAGAGAGGACGAGTTCAAAGGGCATCATCCGATCTTCCTCCCGAGAATTTTTTCCGCCATCTGCTGCGCAATCACTTCAGCCTCTTCTGCCACAACCTCCCGCGCCTTTTGAACCGCTCCCCGAATTTCCCCTCGTGCTCGTTCGAGGACCCTCGCTGCCTCCTCTTGGGCCTGATCTAATATGCGCCCCCGTGCCTCAAGGGCTTCCTGCCGGATTGTTTCTTTGATAGTGGTTCCTTCGCCTCTGGCGCGCGCGATTTTGTTTTCATATTCTGCTCGCAAGCGCTTTCCCTCTTCCAGAAGCGACTCGGTTTCAGCCTCTACTCCTTCGGTTCTTTGCTCCCTCTCCTCGAGCAGCAGTCGAAATGGAGTGAATACCAGCCTGTTCAGAAGATACAATAGGAGGAGAAAAGAGGCGATTTGAACGAAGACCGTGTAGTCTAAAGAGATCATGAGTATTTCTTTTAAAAGAAACCTAGGCTCAGAGAGAAGGGCCTAGGTTTGCAAAGATTCCCAAAACGAACACAAACACGCTTCCATCAATCTTAGTCGAAATCCCAATGTTCAGCTTTACTAGTCAATTGCCCGCCCTGGCAGGGTAGTTGACTAGCCCATTTAGGGGAATTGCGAGGGGAATACCTCTCTCGACCCAACGGGATCCGAGTCTATCTACGGGAGAACCGCAGAGGAGGAGCTTTCCTCCCCAAGGCTACAATCCAATCAGGCCATGACGCCAGGATCCCATATCGACCAAGGGATTTTTCTATAACACTGAGCATCTGCGATGTCAAAAAGGTTAAGGATAGTTTCTTCACATTCTCTGCGATGATCCGAGGTCGCTAGGCTGGCTGGAACTTTTTTGGCAGGAGGAATATCGGGCAGGGCGAGTTCACGGCAGTATCTTCAATTCCGTCACAAACAAGGAATGGACAATTTTGTCGTCAAGGTGGGTCCGAATGGACTAGATCATGGTTCTTAGCTGATTTTTTCTCACATGGCGAGTGGCGCGGTCCTGTCGCCCTATTGCCAGGCCTCGGATAACTTCGAGTGTCTAGAAGGGGGCTCGATTAACTCCTCTGCATTTGCATCAACTTGCTGATGACCCGGTCAAAATCCGCTTTGGAATAGTACTCGATCTGAAGTTTCCCCTTCTCCGACTTCGCCTGGCATATCAGCCGCACCTTGGTTCCTAACCATCGCTGGAGATCTTCGATGAGCGAATTCAAGTTTGGGTCCAATTGAGACCGGTCAATCTTTCTGCGCCTTCCTGATTTGAGTTGGTTGACTAGCCTTTCTGTCTCGCGGGTCGAGAGCCCTTTGGCCATAACTTCGCGCGCCGCAGCGATTATTTTTGCCGCGCGCTCTAGTCCAAGGAGAGCCCTTGCCTGACCCATCGTGAGCTTGCCTAGGGCCACCTCCTGTTGGACCTCTGCGGGGAGCAGAAGCAGGCGTATGGAGTTAGCCACTGCTGGGCGGCTCTTCCCTACCTTTGAAGCGGTCTCTTCCTGCCCCCAGCCGAACTCTACTTGAAGTCGCCGGTAGGCGCGTGCCTCATCTATCGGGTTTAAATCCTCGCGTTGAAGATTTTCAATCAAGGCCAGCTGCAGCACCTCGGTATCCGTTGCCTCTCTGACGATGACGGGTACCTCCTTCAGTCCTGCCTTCACGGCTGCCCGCAGGCGGCGTCCACCGGCGATCAGTTCATAACTGTTCTGGCTGCGCCGCACCAAGAGCGGCTCCAAGATCCCTTTCTCCCGGATGGAAGCCGAGAGCTCGTCAATCTTGGCCTCGTCAAATGAGTGGCGGGGCTGAAAGGGGTTGGGGGAGATTCTGTCCGTCTCAACCCAGTGCAGTACATTCTCGGGCGTTTCTTCGACTTTAGGGATGAGGGCGCTCAGCCCTCTACCCAGTCCTTTCTTCTCCACTTTGCTTATCCTCCTGATTACGGATTAGTTCTCTGGCAAACTCCAGATAACCCTGTGCCCCAGTAGACCGAACGTCGTAAAGAAGGGCGGGTTTGCCATGGCTGGGGCTTTCGCTCAAGCGCACGTTTCTGTGGATTACGGTTCGAAAAACACTATTAGGAAAATGCTGCTTCACCTCATCGGCAACCTGGTAGGAAAGTCGGCTACGGCTGTCAAACATGGTGAGAAGAATACCCTCCAGAGAAAGATTGGGGTTGAGACCTTTTTGGACGAGCTTTAGAGTCTCCAGAAGGGATGTTAATCCTTCGAGTGCGTAATACTCACACTGGAGGGGGACGAGAAGTGAATCCGCAGCAGTCAATGCGTTCAACGTAAGGAGCCCCAGGGATGGGGGGCAATCGAGCAAAATATAATCAAAGTCATTCCGGACCAGTTCAAGTGCCTTTTTAAGGCGCCTCTCTCTTCCTTCTTCGTTTACGAGCTCGACCTCGGCACCATATAGATCTTTGGTCGCAGGGATAATCGAGAGGAAGGGGAGTTCAGTCTTACACAGGGCTTCTGAGAAGGAGCTAGCTTCGATTATGAGATCGTAGAGGCTTCTTGAAAGGCTGGCGCGATCAACCCCCACTCCTGTCGTGCTATGTCCCTGAGGGTCCACGTCGACAATTAGGGTTCTTTTCTCGGCGACGGCCAGAGAGGCTCCTAGATTAACCGCGGTGGTAGTTTTTCCGACGCCCCCTTTTTGGTTGGCAATTGCTATTATCGTTGCCAAGCAGAAATACCTTTAATATCAATGACTTACATAATATTATGTCTAATATAAATAACACACTACCAAGGAAAAGGGAAGGAAAAAATGTTTCACGTGAAACAAACAGTTTTGGCTTAGATCAACACGGCTCGCCTTTCAGGGCCTGAAGGTAGTTGATATTCCTCATGATCTAATTTCGCTAGATTCTAGATTCAGACGTTTGGCCTCCATTTGTCTAAAAAGCTGTGCGCCCTTTGGGCCTTGCATGAAGAAAATGGAAGAAAATTGTTTCACGTGAAACAATCATCTTTTAACGTAGATCAGGAGGGTTCGTCTTTCACCGCCGAATGGTAATCGATAGTCCTCTAGCCGACATTCGCTAAATGGCAGATTTAGACGCTTGATCTCCATGCGTCTAAAAACTTCTGCGCCCTTCGGACCGTGCATGATGATGCTCCGACCTCCGGTGTTGAGGAGAGGCATTGATATCCTCAGGAAGTCGTCCAGAGACCCAAGGGCCCTTGTTACGACCTCATTGAACAGACCAACATCTCCCGAGGTGAGCTTCTCTGCTCTTCCCTCAACGACCTCGACTCCGGTGAGATGGAGGCTCCGGACCACCTCTCTTAGAAAATTGGCCCTCCTTCGTTGCGCCTCAACCAGAAGGAGTTTCTTTTTTGGCGCATAGATCTTCAAGGGAATGCCGGGGAATCCTGCTCCGCTCCCAACGTCTAAAATTCTCCCATTTGGGCTAATAAAGGGAGCTAGTGCTAGCGAATCAATGAAGTGAAGCCTGACGATGGCAGCGGGGCTTCTTATGGCTGTGAGATTGAACTTTGCATTCCAAGATAGGAGGAGAGAGAGGTAGCAGGAAAAATT
The DNA here is from genome assembly GCA_036443615.1 of Binatia bacterium. Taxonomy (GTDB): domain Bacteria; phylum Desulfobacterota; class Binatia; order UBA9968; family CAXXLF01; genus JACZXR01. Next base: position 9,459 of record JAZFYO010000239.1, read on the forward strand.
TCTGATTTGTTTCTGAGAAAGGTTAAGTCCCAGGGATCTTGCCCCCTCAGCTAGGGGCTCCCAGCCCTCTACAAATCCTGGATCATTTTGCTTTCTAGGCAAGCTTCTGCTTCTTCAGATAGACCGATAGGAGAGAGACTGCAGCAGAGGTAATCCCCGGGATCCTGTAGGCCTGGCCAAGTGAGCGGGGTCGTATCATGGTAAGCTTTTCTCGGACCTCCCGGGATAGCCCATTTATCTTTGAGTAGTCTATACCCTCAGGCAGGTGGGCGTCCTCCATCTTTCTGAACCTATTAACCCCCTCGAGCTGCCGTTGAACATAGCCTGAATACTTGATATTCAGCTCTGCTTGGAGGCTAAGGGCTGGTGGAGTGTCGGCCAGTTCGGGGGCAAATTCGCAGAGATGAGAGAAGGAAATCTCTGGTCGGCGCAGGAGCTGGGCAAGTGAAATTGGGGTGCGCAAGGCGGCTGACCCTACGGACTCTAGCTTCTGATTTGTCTCTCTAGTTGGATTGACACGTCTTAGTTCGATGGTCCTCAGTATTTCATCGATCCTGAGCCTTTTCTCCCGAGTGCGTTGGAAAGACTCCTCGGAAACGGATCCGAGTTTATAGCCTAATTCCGTTAAGCGCATATCGGCGTTGTCCTCCCGTAAAAGGAGGCGGTACTCGGCTCGGGAGGTGAACATCCTGTAGGGCTCTCCATCCATACCCTTCGTTACCAAATCATCGATGAGGACACCCATGTAGGCCTGGTCCCGTGATAGTATGAGTGGATTCTCTCCGCGCAGGCTAAGGACTGCGTTAATCCCAGCAATAATCCCCTGGCTTGCAGCCTCCTCGTAACCAGTGGTTCCGTTGATCTGACCGGCATGGTAAAGTCCTTTTACATTCTTTGTCTCTAGGGTCGGGTAGAGCTGTGTGGGCTCCACGTAGTCGTACTCGATAGCATAACCTGGCCTCATGATCTCGGCATGTTCCAGTCCCTCAATGGAGTGGACCATCTCCACCTGCACATCAAGGGGGAGACTCGTGGAGAGCCCGTTGGGATAGACTTCGATGGTGTCATAACCCTCAGGCTCGAGGAATATCTGATGTCTCTCTTTATCAGCAAAACGGACGACCTTATCTTCGATGGAAGGACAATAGCGCGGTCCGCGACTCTTGATGACACCGGAAAAGATCGGTGAACGGTGTAGGGCAGACCGGATAATCTCATGAGTAGTTCTGTTCGTGTAGGTGATGGTGCAAGGAATCTGCTTCTGAGTGATTTTGGTTGTCGAGAAGGAGAACGGCGTCGGTGAATCATCCCCGTCTTGAACTTTCAGCCGAGAGTAGTCCAGAGAGCGTCCATCCAAGCGCGGACACGTGCCGGTTTTTAGCCTGCCAATTTTAAACCCTAACTTTCTCAGCGACTCACTTAGCCCTTGAGCGGCAAAGTCTCCAGCCCGGCCTGCGGAGTAGTTTCTGTCCCCCACATGAATGAGGCCCATGAGGAAAGTGCCGGTGGTGAGGATTATTTTGTGCCCATAGAAAATTTCCCCTATTTGGGTTTCTACTCCCTTAACCTGCCCATTGTTAACTAGCAGCTGCTCCACACTGCCCTGCCGCAGAATAAGATTGGGGCAGTTCTCTAAAACTCGCTTCATTCTCTGTCGGTACAATGCCTTATCCGCTTGGGCACGCGAGGCCCGTACGGCGGGGCCTTTTTTGGTGTTTAGAGTACGGAATTGGATGCCGGTTTCGTCGATGGCCAGTCCCATCTCGCCCCCCAGGGCGTCAATCTCCTTTACAAGATGACCCTTACCAATGCCCCCTATAGCTGGATTGCACGACATCTGACCGATGTGGTCCAGGTTCAAAGTCAGCATTAGCGTCCGGCACCTCATCCTTGCTGCTGCAAGCGCAGCCTCGATGCCAGCATGGCCAGCACCAACAACTATTACATCGTAGATCATTTGTCTCTCCATAATTGTTTCACGTGAAACATTTTATGTTTTATTTTAAGAATAATCGTTTTACTCTATAAAATAAGAATTACATGCTTATTTCCCGATGCAGAATTGACTAAATATACGCTCTAATATATCATTATTTGTAACGATTCCAATAACTTCTTCAAGACCCTGCTGGGTTTCTTGGAGATCCACTGCAACCATCTCCGGAGGTACCCCCCCTCTTAATGATTTCAGGGCTTCGGCGAGATTCCTTTCGGATCTCTCCAAGGCTGCCTTATGGCGCATGTTGGTTACTACCATTTCTGGCTCCCCTTGCGTGCCCAAGAAGAGACTGCGCAGGGCCTCTTTGAGGTCATCTATCCCCCTCCCCTCTTTCGCCGAAACTGGAACCATATTTTTGTCGGGTGCGAGCCGTGTCACTGCTTTGAGCTCTAATTTTTGGGGAAGGTCGATTTTGTTTATAACCACAATGCCCTTTTTGTCCTTGGCTTGAGCCAAAATTGAGCAGTCCTCGGGCGTCATGGGTGAAGAACCATCTAAGACAATTAGTGCCCCCTGAGCCTCCTTAAGCTTCTTCAAGGAGAAATCAACTCCGATCCTTTCCACGTCGTCTCCGCCCTCACGGATACCTGCGGTATCCCACAGAACGAACGGGAGACCGCCCAGGTTAACGCTTTCTTCGATGAAGTCTCTAGTGGTACCTGGCACGGGCGTGACAATTACCCGCTCTTCGCCTAGGAGCGTGTTGAGGAGGCTCGATTTGCCCACGTTAGGCCGGCCCGCAATGCACACCCTTACTCCTTCGCGAAAGAGTCTGCCCCAGTCGTAGCTGGCGATGAGTCCGGAGATTTTCGTCTTCAAGGCCTCGACCTTGGCCGCCAGCTCCTCCCGATGGAGAAGCTCGATCTCCTCCTCGGGAAAATCAATGGCCGCCTCAACCTGAACCATAATTTCAAGCAGCTCTTCGCGCAGCTCCCCTACCCACTTGGAGAGCTCTCCACGGACCTGACCGAGGGCCAAGCGCATCCCCTTTTCTGTGCGCGCCTGGATGAGGTCGAGAACGGCCTCTGCCTGTGCCAGGTCCAGACGACCGTTTAGAAAGCCCCTTTTTGTAAACTCGCCGGGCTCTGCCTGGCGTGCGCCCAGGGAGAGGATCAGTCGTATGACCTCGCGTACCAGGAAAGGACTGCCGTGGCAATGTACCTCCACTACGTCCTCGCCCGTGTAACTGTGGGGCCTGCGCATGAGTGTTAGCAGAACTTCGTCCAAGATCCCTCCGCTCTTAGGATCCCGGATGCAGCCATGGTGGAGGGTGTGGGAACGCAGTGAGCCGTTTCTGCCGCCGCTACGGCAAAAGACCTCTCCGGCAATACGCTCTGCGTCAGGACCACTAACCCGTATGATCGACACCCCACCTTCGCCCACGGGAGTAGCAACCGCTGCTATCGTATCTTCTTTGTACATACGGATGCAGGATCATCTTAACAAGATATGAATTGAAGGCAACAATAGAGTATGGCCGTTCCACCAGGGAATGTGATTGACAGATCGAGACTAGGGTACCTATAATCCTGAAGGGTGAAGAGAGAAGTAGTGATCCCCCGTCTAGGATCGAGCGACGAGAGCGATGAGGTAAAAGTCTTACGCTGGCTCAGCGAGGTGGGCGCATTTGTCAAAAAGGGGGAGTCACTTCTGGAGGTTGAGACGGATAAGGTCAATGTGGAAATCGAGTCGCCAGCTTCTGGACTGCTAAGCGAGATCCTCGCTAAAGAAGGAGATGTTGTAATTTTTAACTCTGTGGTCGCGATTATTGAGAAAAACGATTAGAAAAAAATCTCTCTTCCTTAAAGCTTTCTTCCTTTTTCTCTGTTTATCTTTCTTCCCTTCAGTCCCCGGTGCCTTGTCCCGAGAGGCCCCCTTTGTATCTCGGAAGCGCCACTGGGCAGTGACCAAGGAGAAGTTTGAGCTTGCCATGGTGCGGCTGCGCGTGGGGAAAAAAGCCCGGCGCCGTATACCGGTCATTCTCAGCCACGGATTTCTCGTCAATAGCCGCTTCCTGAACCTCGATAGGGACCACAGCCTTGCCGAATATCTGGCCCAGGAGGGATTTGACGTGTGGAACCTTTCTTTTCGGGGCACCGGTCGGAGCCTTAACCCCCTTAAGGGTGGACCTAAGAAATGGAACCTGGACGATATGATCAGGGAAGATTTACCAGCTGTGATACGCTATGTCCGGAAGGAAAGCGGGAGCTCCAAGGTAAGTTGGTTGGGTTATGAGATGGGCGGGCTTCTCATATATGGATATCTGGAGAAGAAAGGCCGATCAGGACTTGCAGCTGTTGTAACCATTGGAGCTCCGGTCATCTTTGACCGTCCCGAGCAGGAGCCGATGAAAAACCTTCTTACGCTCCAGGAGTATCCTACCTTGGAGAAGATAATCCTCTACCTGAACGGTCCTTTTCTCGGGCGGCTTCTTATCCCGCTTGTGCCCACAGTCGAAGAGCTTTTTTATAACCCGGAAAATATCGATCCGAAGATTAAGGAAAAATTGCTTGAGACGGCCCTTTCTCCCATCAATCCCGGGGTTCTGGATCATCTTATGCAGATGATCCGGCAAGGCGAGTTTGTCTCTGCCAAAGGGGATTTCAGCTATCGGAAGAATCTCTCAAAGGTACGTGTCCCTGTACTTCTGATTGGGGGAGAAAAGGATCCCCTGGCGCCTCCTAAGGCCCTCAGGACCACCCACCGTGCATTGGGAACAAAAGACCGCACGCTCAGGATATTCGGTTCCCGCTCGAAGGATCCGGTAAAGTATGGTCATTTTGACCTGATTGTGGGGAAGAAGGCCAGGGAGGAGGTCTTTCCCGTGATCGGGAAATGGCTTAAGCGGAGAGATAGGCGATAGTGATAGCCCAGGACCATTTCGGTTCTCTCCTCTACCGAACCTGTCTTCTTGGCAGTTTTCTGGGTTTTGCTGCGACGATTTATTTCCTTGCCGGCTTGCGTGGGCACGTCGGAAATCCTCTTCTGAATGGTGCCACGGCTGCTGCACTTCTCCTGGCTGCATTATATTTCCTCTATGTTTTTTTCCTCCAGATGTGGATCAAGAGCTGGTTGGGAATGGTTACCTGGCTCTTGATCCTTGTGGTTCTTATGGCCGAGGTTGTCCTGGGGATTGTTCCTCCTGCGGCGCGAGACGAGCTGACCCATCATTTGGCTATCCCCAAGCTCTATGTGGAATCCGGCAGGATCCTAGAGATTCCTTTTGCCCCCTACTCCTATTATCCCATGCTCCTCGACATGCTTTACACGCCGTTTGTGAAGTGGGGCTGGGATTCGATTCCGAAGCTCATCCACGGGCTTTTTGGTTTTCTAACTGGGCTTCTGCTGTACTCCTATCTCGCACGCCGGCTGAGTCCAGTTTATGGCCTTCTGGGTTTTTTCTTTTTTGTCTCAACTCCTGCGATCCTCCGCCTGAGCAATCTGGCCTATGTCGATCTGGGGCTTACGTTTTATTCAACGGCATCTTTGCTTTGTCTTCTCTGGTGGAGGGAGTCGGGTTATTCCCAGCGTTGGTTAATTCTAGCTGGGCTATTGTCAGGGTTTGCCCTTGCCACCAAACCTAATGGCATGCTTGTCTTCTTGCTCCTTTTCTTCCTAGTGGCATTCAACTTGGGGGGAGAGAAGGCAAGAAGTATAGGGCAGAAGTCGTCTTGGTTATTTCTTTTTTTATTCTTTGCCTTTCTTCCCCTCAGCCCGTGGCTTTTGAAGAATATGAGTCAGACCGGGAACCCCTTTTTTCCCTTTTTCACCGGTCTTTTCAGTAGTGGCGGCGGTGGGAGTGGGCTGGGGGGTGGCTCTCTTGGAATTTTTACCCAACGTCAGCTCCTCTACGGTGAGGCTGGTTGGTGGATTGCCGCCTTACCCCTGCGGCTCTTTTTTTCCGGTCAACTGATCGAGGGAATACTTCCTGAACGATGGGGCTCAATGGTGGCCTACATTGGAGGACGAGACGATTCCGCTCAGTATTTTGACGGCGTACTAAGTCCCCTCCTCATCCTCTCTCTACCATGGGCCTTTAAGGGCAAGTGGGTAGAGGAAAAAAAAGTGTTCTTCGCCTTTGCCATTTTCTTTCTTCTCTATGCCCTCTTTCTTATGGATCTTCGCATCCGCTATATCCTCCCCATCGTACCTCCGTTAGTGGTTCTTCTTGTTTTCGGAATCCACAACATCTATTTGAGAATTGTCCATCCGACCCTGTTGGTCGGAGCGGTCATCGTTCTGGTAGCGCTAAACGGGATCTATTTTTGGAATTATTTTCATTTGATCTCGCCGGTGAGTCTTCTCGAGGGGAAAGAGAGTCGGGAGAGCTTTCGGACCAGGATGATGCCGGACTATCCGTCAATCCGGTACATCAATCAAAATCTCCCCCCTACGGCTGGGGTCTATTTCATTTTAATGGGGAGAAGGGGATATTATTCTGAGAGGGATTATTACCACGACTCCGGGGATAATCCCTGGCAACTTCTCGGGATAATTAAGAACTCTCGAACTGCGGAAGGGATAAAGGAAAAACTCAGAGGGAAAGGTCTCACTCACCTGTTGGTGCGTGAAGACCTCCTAGAGTTTTTTTTAGCCGATAAGCTCGCCCCTGAGGAGAAGAGGGTCTGGGATTCCTTTGTAGTCAACCACCTAAAGGGACTCTTTAGAGACCGACGATATTCAGTTTACCAGATTCATGGCTAACCGCTGCGAGATTTCTGTCATCATGCCTGTATTTAATGAGGCCCAAAACCTGGGACGGCTCCTGGATCAGCTGCAATCCTTGAATCTTCCGAGCACGGAGGTGATCGTGGTAGATGACGGCTCCACGGACGGGAGTGGCGAGATCGCAGAAAAGAGAGGTGTCAAGCTCATCCGCCATCCCTACAACATCGGAAATGGGGCTGCCATCAAGAGCGGAATCAGGGCTGCGCGCGGAAAGACATTGGTCCTGATGGATGGAGACGGGCAGCATCAGCCTGAGGAGATCCCGGGCCTGTTGGCCGAGGCAAATCGTTACCATATGGTGGTGGGGGCGCGAGGCAAGGGGTCCAGACTGCGTTTCCATCGATATGTTGCCAATCTGATGTACAACGCCCTTGCCTCTTACGTGACAAAGTTTAACGTGGAGGACCTGACCTCCGGTTTCCGTGTCATTGCCCGTGAAGATGCAATGAGATTCATCGATCTCCTCCCCAATACGTTCTCCTACCCATCGACCCTCACTCTGGCGATTCTTCGTTCTGGACTTACGATTAAGTACGTGCCGATTAAGACCCTGTACCGGAGTGGTCAAAGCAAGATCAGTTTAATCACCGACGGACTTCGGTTCTTGCTTATCATCACCCGGATCACTACGCTCTTCTCGCCGTTTCGGGTATTTCTCCCTGTGAGCGCCTTATTCTTCTTTAGCGGGGTTGGTTATTATCTGTATACCTACATCACCCAGAATCGCTTTACCAACATGACTGTTTTTCTTCTAACCACAGCAGTCCTTGTCTTTATGCTAGGCCTGATCTCGGAGCAGATTGCCCTTTTGAGAATGGAGAGTCGGGCGTCAATTCCTCCCCCAGAGAATGGGCGGGAGAGTGAGTGATTTCCAGTAACTCTCGAACCTGCCAACCAGGGTTGGCCCTGAGGCATTCCCTTTCTGTGTCGTGAGGGTCCGTCAATCACCTTACGTTCTCCTTACCCTCGTGACCCTATCTGTGGTCGGTGCGACTGCTCTTTTGTTCAGTACCCGATGGGGTATCGGTTTCAGCCCGGACTCGGTTGTCTATATTGCTAGCGCCCGAAATCTCTTAAGTGGCTACGGGCTAAGCGTTTCATTCACCACCGGCGAATTCTTGCCCTTGACCCATTATCCGCCTCTGTTTTCGGCAGGGCTTGCTGGCCTTGGACTTGTTGGAATCGATCCTCTCGATGGAGCTAGATGGTTTAATGCGATGATCTTCAGAGCGAAGATTCCCCTGCTTGGCCTCGTCGTCTACTTCTAAGCGAAGAAAAGCATGACTACGCTGAACGAGAACGAGATCCGCCGCTATTACGACAACGTCTACCATAGGGATGTGAGTATAATGCGGGGG
>JAZFYO010000240.1:0-2831 GCA_036443615.1 Binatia bacterium
AGATATTATCTTTCTCGGCTCTCATACAAGCATGGAGCACTACAGATTTGGTGTATCGCCCGGTATTTCATCGATCAAACAACTCAAGGGAAAAAAAATCGGGGTATCGGGGCTCGGTCGAAAATCGGATCTCATTGCTCGCGTGGCCCTGCGCAGGGCAGGTTTAGACCCAACAGAGGATGTTGAGATGGTAGAGATCGGATTCTCCCCTGAAAGGGCAGCAGCGCTCTCGAAAAATCTAATTCAAGGTGCCCCTTTGGTTCCTCAGGTGGCTGCACAGGCTGAAAGGCTGGGGCTTAAGGTCTTGGATATCAAAGGGGTCCCCGTCATCACGGATCTCCTAATGACGACCCGGTCCTTGATCAAAAGGGATAACGAGGTGGTGAGACGCTTTCTGAAAGGGTACTTGACCGCCATCCACTACTATCTTACCCATCGTGATGAAAGCATAGGGATTATTAAGAAACATGTAACGGTTGTGGGTCTGACCTCCATAGAGGCAATGTACGACGCGTTGGCAGCCCAGCTGGAAACCTTGCCCTTCCCCAATGAAGAGGCGGTCCAGGCATTCATCGATGCTATTGCCGTGGCTGATAGCCGGGCAAAGACTCTTAAGCCGGTGGATTTATTTGATCTGCGTATTTTGAAGAAACTCAAAGCCAACGGGTTCGTGGAGAGTCTATACGCAGAGAAGATAAAATTATAGTTGAAACTAGCGCACACAAACTCCCCAAGCGCGGCCAAACGGCCAATCTTTCAAATTAAGGCAGGATAGCTCTATTGGGGTCCCGCACCTTCGCGGATAGGCTGTGGGACAGAGAGAATGACCAGGGCTGCCAACAGGTTTACTGCGCCAAACAGGTAGAACGTATAGCTCAGACCGTAGATGTCGGCAATGAACCCGGCTAGAAGTGGAAAGACTAAAGATAGAGAAGAGCGAGCGATATCCATAAAACTCTGGGCGGATCCCCACACGTTCCTAGGTGCGTGGTCTAGGCCAGCAGCCTGAATGACCGGGCCGATAGAGAAGATAACCATACCTCCCAAAGAGATTACGGGGAAGAGAATCACCCGAGATTGGATCCAAGGAATGGCCATAATAAATAGGCTGCCGGAGAGGAGGCACAAAAATATGGTCGGCTTTCTACCCCACCGGTCCGAAAGGTGTCCGACAGCGGGGGCGGAGATTGTCCCGACTAAGGCGAGGGAAGAGAGATAAACCCCGATCGTGGCAGTGCTCATGTTCATCTCGTAAGAGAGGTAAAGCGGCAGGAACGTAGGAATGACATTTTCGCCAATGGACCTAAGTGCCGCAACGAGGCATATGCCTAAAAACGGAATATTCCTTAGAACATCGGCACGAAATGCCGCCACATAGGAGAGCCCCCTTTTCTCCTCTTCCTGAGCTTTCCCTAGCGTAGGGAGAATCTGCCAGAGGAGTAGGACCACAAGAAGGCCAGGGATCAGATGAAGCTTAAATGCGGTCCTCCAGCTGATGAACCAAAGCAAGGCCCCTAGCGCCAGCGGGGCAAGCGCCTGCGCGAGGTTCCCTCCCATGGCGTGGATGCCTAGGCCGAAGCCCATCCTATCCGGAAAGGCTTCCCCGATGGCCGCGCGAGCGGGCGGATGCCAGAGAAAACCACCGAACAGTGTTCTTGACCAAATCATTATGGCAAAAAAAATAAAAGTGGTGGAATAACCGAGAAAGTAAAAAAAGATGGTCGGCCATAAGACGGAGAATATCAAAATCGCTTTGCGTTGATCGAGAAGATCCGTCGCTAACCCTCCTATGGTCGTGCTTACCATCATCACAATCCGCTGAACGGAGCGGATCAATCCCATCTGGGTGTAGTTCATTCCCAAGTCCTTGAGGATCAACGGGAGGCAGACAGACATCGCCCCCTGATGCCAGTGGGTGGCGCCGTGACCAAGGGCAAGGATCCCTAAAAGACGGTTACGATCGTTCATCGAATTTTTCCGTAGTCCGGTAAAGGATGACCACACATACGGTTATCAATAGCTTAAACGGAAACGTGTGTGAGATGAGTTAAGACACGCGACAGGGTCCACCTATTCGAACGGCTTTGTCATTGGATGTGTGGTGGCTCTGTGGCGGAGAAGGGAGGGAGTCGAACCCTCCGGGAGCCTTACGACTCCCAGACTGGTTTTGAAGACCAGCGGCACCACCGGGCACCTTCCTTCTCCACGTTGAAAATCAATGACTTGCGGCGTCCCGTTCCTCTCCTCCGTTCTCGCGTAAACACCCTGTAAACATTTTGAACGCCTTGGCAACATCCCCACGCTGCAGGTGTACGTAGTGCTGGTGCATCTGTACGCTGGCATGGCCAGCCCCTAGCATTGCCACCTCCACGGGAATCCCAGCGCGTGCCCATCGTGTCTTTGCAAGGTGGCGCAGCCCATGAAAGGTAAAGCTTTGAATCCCGGCCTTTTTTGCTGCCGACGCGAAGGCTCCCTGGAGTATTCCCTTTGTGATGGGCTTTCCGTTACGGGTAAATATCAGTTTGGAAATATTCGCGATCATCTTTCTTTCCTGCTTTATGTCCTCTAGCACGGCTCTGACTTTGGGCGTGATCGGCGCGACCTGCAACACACCGGTTTTTGCACGTCCGCCCTCAGGTACTAACACCCCCTCGTTTTCATCTACCATAGAGTCGTCCAAGCGCAAAACGTCCGTCTCGCTGAGACATGTCTCAGCGGCGACTATCACGATACGGCGAAGCCAAATCGGCGATACCTCTATTAGCTTTTCAAATTCCTTGTTATTAGGTAGTCGTGTGGCTCGGCCTTTTTCGGGTAGAGTCATCGCCGGA
>JAZFYO010000241.1:0-2667 GCA_036443615.1 Binatia bacterium
GGGAAAAAGATCACTCGCCCCGTGGAGTAACAGCTCGACCGAGTTGGATTGTCTCGACGAGGGCTAATACTCCACAGGGCGAGCCCTGTGGAATAGCGCTCTGGGCGAACAACTCGATCGTAGGCGAGTCGGCATTCCACGGGGCTCGCCCCGTGAAATAATGCCGTGAATGAAAAGAAAACGCTTCTGTGGAAAGGGTATTCCACGGGGCTCGCCCCGTGAAATAATGCCGTGAATGAAAAGATAACGCTTCTGTGGAAAGGATATTCCACGGGGCGAGCCGCGAAGACGCCCTTCGATGGACTCAGGGTGGTGAGCACAGTCGAACCACAAAGCACGCCAAGTTCGGAGAAAAGAGGGACAAAATCTGAATAGGAGTATATGCGAAGAGGTAAAACTGGTAAAGTGGGTTGTTCCGTTATCTGTCCGCGCCAGACTGCCTGAGTAGATCAACGACCTCGAAATGATCGCTCTTCAGGGCGTGCATGAGTACCGTCACATCGTCGTTGTCTATCTCGTTTACGTCTGCACCGTGATCGATCAGAACCTTGGCAATGTCAGCGGACCCTATGGTGGCCGCCTGGGTTAAGGCCGTATAGCCGTTTTCGTCCTTCGCATTCACGTGCGCACCGTGGTCGAGTAATTGTTTTACATCATCGATCTTGCCATCACGTGCTGCCCGCCGAAGCCGTCTGTCGTACACGGCACGGGCATAAAAGCATATACCTAAAAACGCGTAAGCGACAAAAAAGGCGCAGCTCAGGAACCAAAACGCTGTCATCCCAACCATGTGGAAGCGCTTTAGGAGGGGTGGTATGGCCAACGCTACAACAATGCCGACACTTATAAATATTGTCAGCACTTGGATGTAGTACTGATTTGCGCCAAGTGCGGATCGGTGTCTTATCACGTGGTTTGTATCCATAACTATCTGGTAGCAATTCTCAGCAAAAGGAATGCCAGAGTGTAACCCATTGATATTTAAGCTTCTTTCTGTTTCTCATTAGGCGAAAATAGTTGAATTTTGAGCAATCATTCCTAAGAATGTGCTATCCCGAGTTTGCTTAAACGGTAGGGAGGTCGAGCGGTGAGCCGGATCTATCTCTCGATTTTTCTGGTCCGAGCCCGGGTCCGGTAAGCTCGTCGCAGAGAGGAAAAGATAAATTAAAGGGGGAAAACCCCGGATGGAAATTGGCGGGATGAGCGACTTCTTAAGGAAGGCCCTTGATCGGACTACAGCCCTGTCCTACTCTGCAGACTTCGATTTCACCCGTTAAACGGTCGATGCGGTAAAGGATCGTAACATCGCTCGTGGAAACTAATGCATATCGGCCAGACAGGGCGAGAAACACGATGGCGAAAAAAATAGCAGCGAAAATGATTTTACTTACTATGTCGAACACTTCTTTGACCCCAAATCGAGTATTTTATAGCTGCCGGCGTCCTCAATATCTATTAATAGATTAATCCCTGAGGACGTTTCCCGTCAAGCACTTTACCCATTGGATTGAGATCTCGATCAAATAAAATGCGATTGTGCCACCGTTATGTGTCACATGTGGTCTAACCGGATCTTAACGCAAGGCGAATCAAGGAGGGTTTACGATGTCCAAGCGTGCGGGTGTAAACTTGGCCATTCACCTGTGCCGGGGCAACAACCGCAGCCAGTGGCTGCTATGGTGTGGGGGCATTGTTAGCCCTGTCAAGCCTTCTGCATGGGCCGATTGGGGGTGTTAATCTTCCGAAGCGATTTACACCTAGGTATCATTGGTTTTTTTTGTTACTATTGACGGGCTAGGAAAGGGGAAAACGAGGTCGAAGCCCCCCCTGTTTGCTGTCAGACCTGAAATCAGACTTCCAGCTATCCAATGAAAATTACAAGAATTAGAGGATTTTCCGATCTCCTTCCGGGCGAGACTGAGACCTGGCAGTTTGTGGAACATGTGGCTCGGGAGGTGTTCGCCCGCTATAACTTCTCCGAGATCCGAATCCCCATTTTAGAAAAGACGGAACTGTTCAGCCGGTCGCTGGGTGAGACCACAGATATCGTGGAGAAGGAGATGTACACCTTTGCGGACCAGGATGCCAAAGGCTCCATGCTGACCTTGAGACCGGAGGGGACGGCGGGTGTGGTGCGGGCTTACATAGAAGCTGGCCTTGCCCAGGTAGAACCGATGCAAAAGTTCTACTACCTGGGCCCCATGTTTCGCCGTGAGCGGCCGCAAAAGGGAAGGTTCAGACAATTCTACCAGATTGGAGCAGAGGTCCTGGGAAGAAAGGACCCGGTGGCGGATGCTGAGCTGCTCTTGTTGCTCAACGATTTCTTCTCGACCCTGGGGCTTCATGATTTGTCTTTGGAGCTCAACTCTCTCGGATGCTCAGAGTGTCGTCCGCGCTATCGGAGCGAACTCCTTTCGTTCTTAAAGCAAACGGAAGACAAACTGTGTGAGAACTGCCGGCGCCGAATGGAACGCAATCCCCTGCGGGTCCTGGATTGTAAGGAGCCGTCCTGTTCCCAGGTGACCAAGAATGCGCCATGTATCATCGATTACCTCTGCCAGGCCTGCCAGGACCACTTTGGGGAAGTGAAGCGATTGCTCGAGGAGACCAAAGTGGCCTACGTCATCAATCCCAAGATGGTGAGAGGGCTGGACTACTACGGTCGTA
>JAZFYO010000242.1:0-14106 GCA_036443615.1 Binatia bacterium
GCGCGTTACAACAACGCCGACCTGGCAGCGCGCGTTTCGATCTGGGGAAGTCACGCCGAATGTATCGATCAGCTCGGCGAGCTCGTGCAGGCAGGCGCACAGCATCTGGTATTGAATCCGGTAATCGATGAAATGGATCACCTGGAGATTCTGGCAAAAGAGATTATCCCACATCTCTAGGCCCAGTGCGCATCTCCCCTCTCGTCACATGACTTGCTACAGGCGGCTTGGATTGTGAATTCCAGAAAACGATCTTCAGACTTGAAGACAGGTCTCGCTTTTATTCCAAACAAGAGACCTCTACGCCCAGGCCCGGGGTACAAGGAATGGGAATCTCCCCATCATGGACTTCCAGCCCAGATGCCGGATCACCTGTTACCCTCTGGAACTCCCCCACCTCACACGGCAGGTGAGTCGAAAGAGAAGCGGCGATCACCTGAATAGCTGCCGCATCGTTGACAGAACTGCCTCCAACATTGCTCATGATACAGGGAATTTTAGCGGCTTCGCACAGATCAGCTATGCGTTTAGCACGGAGGATGCCGCCTGCCTTCTGGGGACTGGTGTTGATCACATTGGCCGCCCCCAGACGAATGGCTCGAAGCGCATCCGCCACAGATCTGACAGTTTGGTCTGCCTCGATAGGGACGGGCGAGTGTCTTGTAAGATAAACCATCCCTTCCCAATCGTCGGCGGCAAGCGGCTGCTCGAAAGTCTCGATCCCATATTCTTCCAAGTGATTGGCAACGCGAAGCGCCTCTTTCACTGCGTAGGACTGATTGGCATCCACCTTGATAAAAATCTCTTCTCCCACCGTCCCTCGAACTCTCCTCGCCCTTTCTACATCCTTCTTCCACCCAGTTCCAATCTTTAACTTTAACGCCTTGAATCCTTGCTGAACGAGCGTCCCTGCCTCTTCTGCCATCTCTTCCGGTTCTTTGAGCCCTACCATCTTCATGACGGTCACGCTTCTCCGGACCGCCCCGCCAAGAAACTCATAGACCGGCAGATGGTTGGCCTTCCCGCGTAGATCTTGCAGTGCCATCTCCACTGCGGCCTTGGCCCTTTGGTTGCCGGCAACTTTTATTCCCATCCATTCGAGAAGGAGTTGAACCTCGCTAGGGTCTTTTCCCTTCAATCCCGGAGCAAAAACCTCGGCTATCAAGGCCTGAGCCGAGGAGATGCTTTCACCTGTGCGGGGAAAGAGATCGGCATACCCACAACCCGGGTGTTCCTCGTCCGTTATCATCTCTACCAGAACACCGGTTGCTACGTCGAAGTAGTTGGTAGCGGTCTTCATTGGATTGCGGTACGGCAAACGGAGAGGATGGGTTCGGATCTGCGTGATCTTCATCGATAGGCGGTGGAAAAATTCCGGTCAGATCTAGGTCATTCTCTTGATCAGGTCATGATCAGCCCACTACACCCCAAAGAACTCGGTCTGGCGGCAGGTCAAGAAAGGCGGAGATTTCCTGTCATACTTAATCTCCCCTATTTCTTTTTTCAGATATAGTACATCTGATTTCCTTCTTCTGGTCTGCAAAGATCCGCAAGAGTTACTTCCCCGAGGATTTTCTCTGAAGCCTGAACCGCCCTTCCCCAGCTTTCCAGCAGCCTTCTGGCAACCACTGAAACCGCAGTCCCTTTCCTCTGACCTTTGGCCTCAGGAGCCACCAGGGGGCCCTCAAGAACCTGTAAGACCGTGCCTACGCTGATAGCTTCGGGAGGATGGGCCAGGTGGTATCCCCCACCCGGTCCCCTGTGACTGCGAACCAAGTCGGCACGCTTGAGCAGAACCATAATATGTCCCAAAAATTCCTCGGGAATTCTTTGCCGTTGGGCAATTTCTTTGACCTGGACGGGCCTTCCAGTCCTGCGGGTTCGAGCCAGCTCCGCCATGGCCAGGACGCCATAAAAACCCTTCGATCCAATCTTCATACGCCCTCGTAATCCTTTTTAAATTAACTAAATACGTTAGGGGAGGCAACTTAAAAAAATTGTCCCCCTTCACAAGTTAAAGGCCCGGCAATTAGCCCGTTGGTACCGGAGTTTATGCCAGGCAAATTTCCATGAGAGTTACATAAAATTTTGCCCTCGATATGCTTGACACTTAAGGTCCGTTATAGTAAATAAATCTAGATTTAACCGATTGATTAAGTCAGTTAATATTCCTTGACTGGATTTCGCTTATTTTAATGAGCTTGTCAAGGACAGTTCAAGCTCTGGCATAGCCAGTTGCAGTTTAGGCTCTTTTTACTAAGGGATCTATCAAAAGGAGAACCGATTATGGGCGAAGCGCTTTCTTGGAAAGAAAAACTCACCGACAAAATACCCCCTGCCCTGGCCCGGGAGATAGATGTCTTCGAGACCCAGATCGAGCTACGGAGGCAGGGAAAGATCGAGGAGAGGGTTTTTGCGGAGACCCGGTTACGCCGCGGGGTGTACGGCCAGCGCTACGATAACGGGCAAAGGCACGATGGCATACGGGCTCAAAAACTCAAGCTGCCCTCCGGCGGTCTCACCAAGGGACCAGACACGGTGTGGGACGCCCCCGGCATGATGCGAATTAAGATCCCGTTCGGAGGACTCAATCCTGCGCAGATGGAAGTCTTGGCAGACCTGTCTGAGGAGTACTCCGACGGGGTCTCTCACGTCACTACACGACAGGACATCCAGTATCACTTTGTTCATATTGCTGACACCCCGTCTCTGATGCGCCGCCTGGCTGCGGTTGGGATAACGACTAGAGAGGCGTGCGGCAATGTTGTCCGTAACGTGACGGCATGTCCCATCGCAGGGGTCTGCAAGGATGAACTATTTGACGTGACTCCTTATGCCAAGGCCTGCTCCGCGTTCCTGTTAGGCCATCCCGACACCCAAGATTTCGGCAGGAAATTTAAGATTGCCTTTTCGGGCTGCAAAGACCAGGCCTGCGGACTGACCAGCATGCACGACATGGGCGCCATTGCCAAAAAGAAGGTCGTAAACGGTGAAGAGCGGCGAGGGTTTGAATTTTATGTGGGGGGCGGTCTTGGAGCCGTTCCACACAAGGCCAAACTCTTTGACGAATTTCTACCGGAGAAAGAGCTCCTGCCGATGGCACAGGCCATTTCCCGCGTCTTCGCTCGATTGGGCGAAAAGCGTAATCGAGCACGTGCAAGAATCAAGTTCCTCGTTGCAAAGCTGGGAATTGAGGAGTTTCGCAGGATCGTGCTTGAGGAGCGGCAAAAACTTACACCAGACCCTCGATGGACGGAATTTCTTTCCACGGTCAATGAGCAGACAGAAGTGCCCCTCAAGCAGGGGGTGAGCTTGAACGGCGCCGAGAGACCAGAGGGATTCGACTCTTGGTATGCCACCAATGTCCAACATCAGAGACAGACCGGTTATGTGGCCGCAACGGTCACCCTGCCTTTAGGAGATATCACTGCAGACCAATTCCGAGCCCTTGCAGATATTGCCTGCCGGTTCGTCAAGGACACCGTGCGAACTACTGTGGAGCAAAACATTGTGTATCGCTGGGTTAGTGAAGGCGACTTACCCGAATTCTATAAGGCGCTTTGTGAGGCTGGCCTGGAAAAACCAAACGCGGGGACAATTGTGGACGTCACGGCATGCCCGGGAACGGATACATGCAAATTGGGAATTGCGTCTTCACGTGGGCTTGCCAGAGAGCTGAGCGCTCGCTTGAGTGAAAAAAGCCTTGAGCTAGACGCGGCAGTCAAGGATCTTAGGATCAAGGTAAGTGGTTGCTTTAATTCATGCGGCCAGCACCACGTCGCGGATCTAGGGTTTTACGGTATCAGCAGGAACGTAAACGGCTACACCGTGCCCCACTTCCAAGTGATGTTAGGCGGAAAGTGGAAGGAGAATGCTGGAGCGTACGGACTTGCGGTCGGGGCGGTCCCTTCTAAACGAATACCGGAAGTAGTCACGCGTATTACCGGGCGCTATCTCCAGGACCGTCTAAAGGGAGAAGGGTTTCAAGATTTTATCGCCAGGATAGGCAAGAGAGAGGTGAAGGCCATGCTGGAAGACCTCACCAGAATCCCTTCACACGCGGTGGACCCCTCCTATTATAGCGATTGGGGCGACCCGCGAGAGTTTACGCTGACCGACATGGGAGTAGGAGAATGCGCCGGAGAGGTTGTCTCTCAGGCACAGTTTACACTCGCAGTAAGCGAACGGGAGCTTTTCGAATCACAGATGCACATGGACAATGAGGATTTCAAAAAAGCGACTGAAACGGCATGCGCCTCAATGATCCACGCCGCCCAGGGCCTCATCAAAACACAGAACGCCGACATCTCGGATGATGAAGATGCCATTCTTTCTGAATTTCGCCAGCGCTTCTATGACACGAAGATATTTCACGACAAGTACGCAGGCAGTAAATTTGCCGATTTTCTCTTCAAGGCGAAAGATGCCTTGAAAGACAATGGTGAGATTGGAAAAGATCTGGCGCTTCAGCGGGTTCAAGAGGCACAGCTTTTTATCGATGCGGCGCACAGTTGTTACAACAAACTACTCAGCACGGGTAGTGTCGAGCGTACTGCCAGTGCCGGAGCCCCCAGCCCGGCATAGTGATAATTGGATCAAGCATGGAACTAGATAAAATCAACGTGAAATTTTTCGCCGAGGATTCCAATGGGGTTCCCCTTACCGCCTTTATCAATATCTTTCACTCGTGGATACAGGCCTCGGACGGAGATTACAATGACCTGGCCGATTACAGTCACATGCATGCCGGCCCTGGTATCCTTCTTATCGCTCACGAGGCAAATATCAGCATGGACAGTACCGGCAACCGGCTAGGCTTTCTTTACAATCGAAAGCAGCCTCTCCAGGGCTCAAATAGAGAAAAACTACGCTCAATCTTTAGGTGGGCACTCGAGCATTGCTGCAGGATAGAAGAGGAACCATCACTTCAGGGAAGGCTTAGGTTTCGCGGAAATGAAGCCCTCTTCCTGGTCAACGATCGTCTTCTTGCGCCCAACACTGAAGAAACCTTCCGTGCCCTCAGGCCCGACCTGGAAGATGTGGGACGTACATTGTATGGAGGCACCGATTTTACCCTCCAGCGTCAGATTGATTCAAAGACCCGATTCAGCGTGCAGATAAAGTCCGCCACTCCATTTGAGATTGCGACACTTCTGGAGAATCTAACGGATCAGCTATGAGTTACTACCCGATCTTTATTGAAATGACGGGGCGGCATTGCGCCGTAGTGGGTGGAGGCGTGGTAGCAGAACGAAAGGTGGAGGCTCTGCTCAATGCAGGGGCAGCGGTCACGGTGATTAGCCCAAGCCTGACAGGACCTATTCATTCCTGGGTGGCAGCGGGCAAAGTACGTTACCTAGGTCGGGAATATCGCCCAGGGGACCTGAGTGGTTTTGAAATGGTCTTCGTCGCCACGAATGACAGAAAGGTCAACCCGGTGGTATTCCAGGAAGCACGGGAGCGAGGCGTTTGGGTAAACGCTGCCGATGATCCGCCTCACTGCGACTTTATTCTGCCCTCGGTACTTCAACGGGGCAATCTTGTCGTAGCCGTTTCATCAGGGGGAAGCAGTCCGGCATTATCAAAATCCATAAGAGAGGAGCTCGAATCCTATTTCACCGAAGAGTACGCTGAAGTGGCACAGGTGGCAGCAGAGGTTAGGCGAGAACTAAGGCAACGTTCAGTGAGTCCTGATGCCAAGGCCTGGCGGCAAGCACTGGGGGATGGCTTTCGACGGCTCATAGCCGAAGGAAAACGAGAGGAGGCCAAGGCTCATCTCATGGACAGACTTGGGTAAGGGCATGGCAACAGGCAAGGTTTTTCTGGTAGGTGCAGGTCCCGGTGACCCGGGGCTCATGACCGTCCGTGGCCTGGAACTGCTACGTATGGCAGACGTAGTCGTTTATGACCGCCTGGTAAACCGGAGCTTGCTGGAGGAGGCCCCGGTAGATGCCATCCGAATTTTCGCCGGGAAGAGCTCCGGGAGCCATTGTTTGCCTCAAGAGAAGATCAATGATCTCCTCGTTGAGTATGCCCGCAGCGGACGGCAGGTAGTCCGACTTAAGGGAGGTGACCCATTTGTCTTCGGTCGGGGAGGAGAGGAGGCCGAGGCGCTGGCGCAGGCGGGCGTCATGTTTGAAGTCGTGCCCGGAGTTAGCTCAGCCTTGGCGGTTCCAGCTTACGCCGGGATACCAGTAACGGATCGGAGGTTTTCTTCCTCATTTGCCGTTGTTACAGGCCACGAGGACACCGGCAAGCGGAAACCTTCTGTCCACTGGGAACGGATTGCGACCGCGGTGGATACAATTGTGATACTCATGGGCATAAAGACGCTTCCCAAAATTGCCGCAAAACTTATTGCCCACGGCAGGGCGCCTGAGACTCCTGTGGCCCTGATCCAGTGGGGGACGACCGATGCCCAGGAAACGGTCACCGGTACCCTTGCCGATATCACAGACAAGGCAGCATCGCTTGCCTCCCCTGTCGTAGTGATTATTGGAGACGTCGTAAAGCTCCGGGATCAACTTCGCTGGTTTGACGATCTCGCTGCGACCGTGCACCGGGAAGATACTATCGATGGAGCCTACCCCCAAATCCAGCCTTGAAGGTCTAAGGATCGTATCGTTTGAGAGCCGTCGTGCGCGCGAGATGTCCGAGCTCATTCGGAATTACGGCGGCGAACCCTTCATCGCCCCTTCGATGCGTGAGATTCCTCTCAGCGAAAACAGTGCGGCGACGGATTTTATCGGTCGACTCGAAGAAGGGTGCTTTGACTATTTCATCCTGCTAACGGGTGTCGGGACCAGGACGCTTGTAGCGGCGGTCGCCGACAAGTACTCCCGGGAAAGGGTGGCTGCAGCATTGCAAAGAACAACCCTGGTGGTGCGCGGACCCAAACCCGTTGTCGCTCTCAGGGAACTAGGACTGAAGCCGGCCATTATCGCACCTGAACCAAATACGTGGCGGGAGGTTCTAGCTGAGCTAAACCGCAAGACAGATATCAGGGGGAAACGGGTGTCCGTACAGGAATACGGTATAACCAATCAGGAGCTTGTCGACGGGCTTGAGAACCGCGGGGCTGAGGTGGTACGCGTACCTGTTTACCGCTGGTCACTGCCCGAAGATACAGGTCCCCTCCGGGTGGCAATCCAAAAAATCTTGGATGGCCAGGCGGATATCGCGCTTTTTACCAACGCGACGCAGGTGGATCATCTGTTCCATCTAGCCAAGGAGGACCAATCGGAACAGGACCTGCGCCACGCCTTCGGTCAGGTTCTGATTGCCTCTGTGGGCCCTGTCTGCACCGAAGCCTTAGAGCACTTTGGTCTCAGTGCGGATCTCGAGCCCAACCACCCAAAAATGGGGCACCTCCTTGCCACCCTGGCTCAGCGGGGACGAGACCTCTTGCAACTCAAGCGGGCCCGGCGATCCCCACACGCATAAGCCCACTCTTAGAATAACGACTCCTAAGTAAAGGCGATAAAGCAAAAGGATTGTTTGACACAGAAGTCAGGCGCGATAAGCTTGATAGGGGATAAGTTGTTTTACCTGAACAGAGGTGAGCGATGCTGGGACCAGAAGGTAAAAAAACAGTTGCGGCGCTGCAAGGGGTCCGGGTGCTCGAAATAGGACAGCTACTAGCCGGCCCCTTTGCCGGAGCCCTGCTTGCTTCTTTTGGAGCAGAGGTCATCAAGGTCGAGTCTCCCAGGGGGGGGGATCCGCTCAGGACGTGGAGGAAAGTATACAAGGGAACCGGCCTTTGGTGGTCCGTTTTGAGCCGCAACAAAAAATGCATCACCCTAGACCTTCGCCAGCCACAGGGACAGAATCTGGCCCGCAGGTTAGCTAAAAATGTGGATATCCTTCTGGAGAACTTCAAGCCCGGGACAATGGAGAAATGGGGTCTCGGTTACGACGAGCTGAAAAAACAGAATCCCCGACTGATCATGGTACGAGTTTCGGGCTGGGGTCAGACCGGACCGTACGCGTCCAAGCCTGGGTATGCAAGTGTGGCAGAAGCGATGAGCGGGCTGCGCCACGTGACCGGATATCCGGATCGTCCTCCAGTCCGTCCTAATCTCAGCCTGGGAGATACTATCGCTGGCATGCATGCCGCCCTGGGCGCTCTCATGGCAGTGTACCACCGGGATATTCATAAAAGAGATCACGGACAGGTTGTCGACGTGGCGATCTATGAGGCAGTATTCAATATGATGGAGAGTATGTTGCCTGAATATGACAAGCTTGGATACATCCGCGAGCGGCAAGGTGCCAAACTGCCCGGGATTGTCCCGTCAAACACTTATATTTGCAAAGATGGCAAGTACATTGTTATTGGCGGGAATGGAGATGCCATCTACAAGCGCCTCATGAACGCTATAGGGAGAAAGGATCTGGCCGAGGATCCCCGTCTGGAACACAACGAAGGCCGCGTGGAGCATGAAGAGATGATTGACAGCGCCATCACAGCGTGGACGAAGGGCCATACTTACCGAGAGGTGTTTAATGTCCTGGAAGCCGCCGCTGTCCCATGCGGGCCGATCTATAGTATTGCCGAAATGGTTCAAGATCCCCATTTCAATGCACGTGGCCTATTTGAAGAACTGGAGATCTCCAATGGTGAGAAATTAAAAGTACCCAGGATCGTGCCGCTCATGAGTGAGACCCCTGGCCGAACGGAGTGGGCCGGACCGGCCCTAGGCACCCACAACGAAGAGGTTTACGGCCAGCAATTAGGCCTGACCAAGGAAGAGCTAAACACTTTACAGCAGCAGGGCGTTATTTGAAAAATTATTTTGTCGGAGTCGATTCAATTCACTGAGGAAGCGCTGATGCGGATACCGAGGCAAGTTGAGATTGTGGATGTGGCCCCCCGTGACGGACTCCAAAGCATAGACATCGATATTGCGACAGAGCAAAAAATCAAGCTCGTCAATACACTTGTGCATGCCGGCGTCCCACGAATCGAGGCGACATCATTCTCTCATCCAAAATGGGTCCCCCAGCTACGGGATGCAGAGCAGGTGTTGTCGGAAATCGACCGATCCAGGGGAACTCGCCTCATGGTTCTGATTCCCAACCTCCGCGGCTATGAGCGGGCACGTAAGCTTGCCGGGTTGATCGATGAGGTGGCGGTGGTTATCGCGGCGACAGAGACGATGAACCGGAAGAATGTGAACGCGAGCATAGCAGAGTCTATGGGGCAATTTGCCAAGATAGCCGAGCAGGTGAAAAAAGACGGACTACACTTGCGGGGATCTATTGCCGTCGCCTTTATCTGTCCCTTCGAGGGACCAACGCCGGTAGAGCAGCCGCTGCGTTTAGCCGAAGAGTTTCTACAAATGGGTATGGACGAGATACTGTTCGCTGATACGATCGGTCGAGCGAACCCGTCACAGGTGTATGACTTTATCCAGCGGGCAAGAGAGCACTGGCCAGTCGAGCCGTTAGCAGTCCATTTTCATGACACCTACCACATGGCATTGGCCAACACGGTAAGCGCGCTTCAAGCAGGAGTTACCATCTTCGACGCCTCGGTCGGCGGCCTGGGTGGATGCCCTTTCATGCCCAATGCCGCAGGAAATGTGGCCACGGAAAAGCTCTTGTTCATGCTGCACGAGATGGGAATCGAGACGGGTATCAATTATGACAGGTTACTCAAGGCAGCCGAATTTGCCAAGGGCCTCAAACAGCCCGATGCCATGAAAAACACGGCATGATGCTTACCTAGCTTTACCTCACTACCCTTGAATCAATTAAAGCTACCAGCGGTTGCGACCGCCGAAGTCGCCCCCTCCTCTTCCTCCACCCCCGGGCCGTCGCTCCCCCTGTTCCTTTGCCTCGTTCACAATAAGGGTTCTTCCCTCAAGCTGGGTGCCGTTGAGACCCTCGATGGCCTTTCGGCCCTCATCATCAGAACCAAGCTCGACAAAGCCAAAACCTCTAGACCGGCCCGTAAACTTATCGGTAATGACCTTAGCAGACCGGACCTCGCCATGCTGAGAAAATAATTCCTCGAGCTGAGACTCCGTCACTGAGTAGGGGAGTCCCCCTACGTATAGCTTAGTTGCCATACCTTGCCTCCCACAGAAGTTGAAAGTCCTTGCCTTGAGAGAACGAATCTGGTGCAGAGAAAAGACATGGGTGAAGGCCGGCTCTGATTAACGGCACAATCTAAAAGTCGCGTCCCCAAGGTGAACTGCCTAGGGCCCTTCATTTCAAAAGATCAGCCCGATAGGCCCCGTATCGGACTAGAGGCGCCAAAGATATTGAATTTATCCCCCTCTTGTCAACACCTCGGAAAGCCTCGGTTAAACAGAGATGGCTCAGAGTACGACAAGGAGGACTACCCCTCAGCAGGAGCCAATGGGCCTCTGCCTATCTGTTTTTAACTACTTAACCTAATCTTCTCTCTATTTGAGAACATATAGATCGGAAACCCCTATTTCGAAACAGACCCCCTCGGCCACAAATACTGCTCCGAGGGGAGCGAGACGGAAGGCCGCGGGCACCTGAACGTAGAGGTTCCGTCAGGCCCAGACCTGAGGAGTAAGTACCCTGGGGCATGATAGGGTGGGGCCTTCAGGGTACAGTCCCATTGCCCGCAGGCGAAAGACTCGTTCCCCGAGGAGAGGCAAGGCCGACGGGGCAGGCCTCCTCGGCACCAAGTGGCGGGCGTGGATTTCCGAGAGGGAGGAAGCATGGAGGCCTGAGGAACGGGAAAGAGATGGTTGGTACAGGCCGTGACGGTTGGAGAACCGACACGATGGGGTTGGGAGGCGGCCGTTCGGCTGAGCTCACGCCGAAGCCCTCAAGGCAGTAATCTATTTCCTCAAGCCGGAAGGCTTTCTCCCTCGAGGAGTTCGGTTTGGCTATGGAATTACGGATGTAGCTCGAAAATCCCTTCTACTTCTACTGGAATCCGCCGCGGCAATTCGAACATCCCCACAGCGGCGCGAGCGTGCTGCCCGTACTCCGGCCCCCAGAGCTCCAAAAATAAGTCCGAAGCCCCGTCGATGACGGCAAATTGCCGGTTAAAGCCCGGCGCGCTATTTACCATCCCCAGGATTTTCACCACGCGCCTCACCTTATTCAAGTCCCCGATCTGCTGTTTAATTGAACTGAGTATGCTGAGAGCCGCTGCCTGTGCCACCTTGCGCCCCTCCTCCTCGGAGACATCGCCCCCCACCTTCCCCGACATCTTCACACCGGGAATCTCCGCGGGACCGTGACCGGACACGAACAGGAGATTATCCACCTGGACACACCCCGTTCGGTTCGGGCTTGGATACTGAAACGGAGGCGGTAGAGTCAATCCCAGCTTGACCAACTTTTCCTCTATGCCCATATTCTTCTCCTTCACCGTCACAAACCGGCACCATCAAATTTTATCAAAAAACGACTGCCAAAATTCAACCCTCAATGCACAATGGCTACAATCCTGAGAGGCCCTCCAGTGCCTCCTTTAATTTTCATGGGTAGCGCTATGATCACGAAGCCCTTTTCCGGGAGCTGCTCAAGGTTGGCAAGGTTTTCGAAGGCCGGAACATTTTTCTCGAAAAGGCTGACATGGCTTTCAAAGAGCACCGATTGACCGTAGTCTATGCTAGGGGTATCCAAGCCGACGGCCTTAACCTTGCGATTGTTGACGAGCCATTCCGCAGCTTTGGGATGCAGTCCGGGAAAGTGCAACTTGGCCACGGCTCCCCCTCCTCGCTCATCCGTACCCATGTACTTTATTCGGTCGGGCCAGTATTTTCCAAAACCGGTCCGCAGAAGGATAATAACGTCATCAATCTTGGAGCCATGCCTATCTTCCCAGGCGAGAAAGTCCTTTACCTCTACCTGGCAATCCCTGTTTCCCGCACATTTCTGCGTTACGTCGATAACTACCCCACCGCCCATCAATCTGTCCATAGGAACCATATCGACGGTGTCTCGATCCTTGTAGAAATGGAATGGGGCGTCTATATGGGTGCCGCCATGCTCGGCTGCAGAGAAATTATTCGCTGCATAGAAGAAACCCTTGCTGGTTATCCCCTGAAAAACTTTTTCCAATTGGAATTCCTGTGATGTCGGCCAGTAGACGGTCGCCGCATCAAAGGGGTGTGTGAGGTCAATGACTTTACCCGAGGGGAATTGCGACTGGGAGGCAGCGCACCCAAAGAGGGAAAGAAGGCACAAGAATACAGACATTACTCTTACAATTTTCATGGCCCCTCCTTTATCCATCTTCCCGGCATTTTCTTACATCGGCCCAGATGCCTTCAAAACCAGCTGTTCCCGAAACCCAGAACGGCGATCTCTGTAAAGAACAACGGATTGTATTTTTATGGATAAGTAAAACTGGAAACGCGTCTCGTAGGTAAGGCTTCAATGCCCAACCAGTAGAAACAGTACGGCACATGAAACGGGAAAACGTCAAACTCTCCGTAGAGCTGAACTAGGATTCAGAGCTTGCACTGCGCCTGGCTTTCACCACAAATCTTTCCAGCTCCTCGTAAGGTTGTGCCCCTACTATCATGAAACCGTCGAGCAGAAAAGTAGGTACGCCTGTGACCCCTAGATCCATGCAACGTTTCCAGTCTCCGTCCACTGCATCCTTGTAACTGCTGGACTCCAGCACCTCGTGGGCCTCGGGGCCGGGCAGGCCGACTTGCTCAACAAGCTTGAGAAGGACCTCGGGTTTGGCAATATTTATATTGTCTACGAAATAGGCGCGGAATATAGCATCGTGGATGCGGTCCCCATCGGGTTTATCTTCAGCCCATTTGCCCAGCTCCTGAGCAAGGCGGCTGTTGTATGTCATGGTGCGCTCGCCGTACGGCAGTCCTTCCTGGTCCATGAGAGACTTCATCCGTCTCTGCCTGGCCGCCCTGTCGGCACTCTGTCCTCCAAACAGGTCTGCCAGTGACCTCCCTTCCTTTGGGGTTTCCGGATGGAGAGGGAAATTAGTAAATTTGACTTTCAGGCCGAATTTTTTCTTCAATTTCTCAATACGCCCGGTACTGAGGTAGCACCAGGGTCAAACATAGTCCGAGAAAACCTCAAGGGTGACTTGATCTGACATGACGATTCCTCCTATGACCCCATTACGGAACAGATTTGGACCAGCAGCATCATATTCCCATGAGCGGGCCTTATGCAACCACAGGAATTCGGGTCGAGCCGTAATTCACAGAATCGTCCCCTTCAGTACTTTGACTCCGCATTGATACCCTTGGTCTAGTAGTATAAGATCGCTCGTCACATGGGTTTCCGGGAGGGTTCGTCATGCAGAAGAAAATATTCCCGTGGCTTGGGCGGGAGTTCATAGCCCTTTCCTGTGAGGGAATGCCAGGGATGACTGCGACTGATCAGGCTCAGGATATTTTTCGCCGTCTCGATGAGGAGCTTCAGGGGATGGGATTATCCTTGGAGAACACTGCCAGGACCCGACTTTGGGGGAAAGACAGGGAAAGCCGAAATCTGGGAGGCAATGAAAGGGTGAAGATCCTGTCGGGCAAGGCAAGGTCGGCAAGTTCCAGCTACATCGTACCGGACCACTTCAACTCAGATGCCCATGTTGCCCTGGACCTGCTCGCCATGAGACCGTCGCACCAAGGTCTTGAGAAGACCCTTGTCGAATACGATCCTCCCATTACTCCCCTTCGCTATCTCATCTACGATTCCATCGTCTTTCTCTCCGGCGTCACTGCGGTTCTCCCCACCCTCGGTGATCAGTTGTCCGATATTCTCCCCCGTATCTCAAGCTCCCTAACTAACGCGGGAAGCTCTTGGCAGAAAGCGGTCATGGTCTCCTTCTATCTCCACCAGAGCCAGAAGTTGGAAACCCTCAAAGAGCTATTCAAAAAAACGGTCAAGGTCGAGATTCCTCAAATGGAATACGCCTTCGTGGACGGTTATTCCGCCGAGGGAAAGCTCATCGAGATCGAGGTGACCGCTCAGAAATCCGTGTAGCCGGTTCCTGAAACGCGTATCAACTTTAGGCCATCTCCAATGTGAGCGCATTGCGAACAGGATAATTTTTAGGAGAGGGGCATGAAAATCGAGGAAAAATTAGCAAAACTGGGCTTGACCCTTCCACCCCCATTTCAGTATCCAAGC
>JAZFYO010000243.1:0-8351 GCA_036443615.1 Binatia bacterium
CGCGGATGGAATCGCCGGTGGACCTCCTTAAGATGAGAGCGATTGAGGTGGGTATAAATTTGGGTCGTAGAGATATCCGTATGTCCCAACATGGACTGGACCGACCGGAGATCGGCACCTCCCTCCAAAAGGTGTGTAGCGAAAGAGTGGCGCATCGCATGGGGCGTTACTTTCGTCTCCACCCCGGCAGCCAGGGCATAGCGGCGGATCAGCTTCCAAAAACCCTGCCGCGTAAAACCCTTCCCCGACCGCGTGAGAAAGAGGAATTGACTCATCTTACCGTTTAACAATCGTGGTCTGACCCTATTTAGATAAATCTGAATCCTTTCCTTGGCCCATCTTCCAAATGGAATGACCCTAACCTTCCCCCCTTTTCCCCTGACGGTCAGGTAATCTCCGTCTAAATTGACTTGCTGTGTATGAAGTGACACGAGCTCCGACACGCGAAGTCCTGTGGCATAAAGCAACTCCATCATAGCTTGATCTCTCAGCCCCGATGGCACAGAGGAATCCGGTTGATTCAACAGGCTCTTTACCTCGTCGCGACCCAGGACATGGGGTAGTTTTCTCGCCTCAACGGGAAGCAGAAATTTGGGCAGAAAATTTTCGCCTATAATCTCCTCCTTTTCCAGAAACCGGTAAAACTGGCGCAAGGCAACAAGGTTACGGGCCACGGACCGGCTTCCCAATCCGGACCGGCGAAGCACCGTAAAGTAGGACCGCAAATGGCTTTCCTTACCCTCACCCCAGGAATTGATTTCCTTGGCGCGGAAAAAACTGGCAAGACGATTCACATCCCTGCTATAGGCTTCCAGCGTGTTCTTGGCCAATCCCTTCTCAACAGCGAGCATGTTGAGAAAGGAGTCAATGTGCAGACTGAGCAACTCTTTCATCTTCTGAAACCAGGCTTCGATAAAGTCCTTGACGAATAGCCTCTAACCGCCTCTTATCTTGAATTTTTTTTCCGCCATCGTCGGTTACGTAGAATACATCGGCCACTTGATCTACGTTGGTCGATATCTTGGCTACGTGGATAGAGACCCCGAGCTGGTACAGCTCATAGGTAATCGTGAACAAAATACCAATACGATCCTGGGTATAAACCTCAAAAACAGTAAAGTCCTCAGATGCCTCATTGTCCACCTGAATGACCGTGGAAACCTTTGGAGCAAGTCTCTTATAAAGCAAGGGCTGTCCACCACGTCCAACAAGCCGGGCAATATCAACCGACTCGGTCAGAACACTTTCCAGGGTAGACTGGATCCTGGCCCATCTTCCGGACTCCATGACGATCTCGGGCTTGCCCAAATGTGAGATACGGAACACATCCAGGATTAAGCCGTCCTCACGTGTCGTAATACGGGCACTCAGAATATCCATGCCCATGGCGGCAATGACCCCTGCAATTTGAGCAAAGAGCCCTGGCCGGTCTTTGGTGCAAATAACCATCTCGCTGAATTCGTTCTCGGGAAAATGACGAACGCTACTGACAAACGGTTGATCCGAATACTGCTCCATAATCCCAAGGTGAAGCGGCACTTCCTCCTCGGGGGTTGTAAGAAAATACCTTTCGGGCATGCCATCAACAAATCGGCGAACTTTTTCCGGAGAGTATTGCCGTGAGAGACGCCGTCTGAGCCGTGCCTGAATCCGGCTAACCTTGGATCGCCTGTCACCCCTTTGAAATTCACCCTTCTCCAGCTCTTCCAGGACTTTCAACGCACGGACATAAAGGTTTTCCAAGAGTGAACCTTTCCAGTTGTTCCACACCTCAGGACCAACAGCCCTCGTATCGGCGTAGGTAAGCAGGTAGAGCATTTTTAAGTTGCCGATGCTGCCGACGGACAGGGCAAAATCGATAACCTGCTTTTCATCCTCTATATCCCTGCGGTAGGCCGTATGAGAGAGGATGAGGTGGGTCCGGACAAGGAATCCCAGCTGTACTCTGTCATCGACATTGAGCCGTAGCCGGCGGGCAATTTTTGTAGCGATGCGAGTCCCGATCTGCGAATGGTTACCCCCACGCCCTTTCCCGATATCATGGAACAAGATGCCGAGAAGGAGGACTTCTGTTTTGTCAAGCTCACGAGCGAGTTGCGTCAAGAGAGGTAGAGAATCCTTAAATTCTCCCGCCCTCAAACGCTCGAATTCCTTTATGGCCCGAAGGGAGTGCTGGTCCACCGTGTAAATATGATAGTAGTCGTGTTGGACCATGCACAGGAGCTGGCCAAACTCCGGCACATAGGCACCCAACACCCCAGAGCGGTGCATATCGAGCAGGGTCTCATAGACTCGCTCCTTCCCCCTGAGAAGCTGCAAAAACATCGCAGCTGGCGCGGCGGAGCGGGTAAAGCGCTCATCAATGAGACCGAGATGCTCACGGAGAAGCTCACGGGTGCTATGGTTGACCTCGGCCTTATACCTCTGTGCGTCTGCGAAGATGGAGATCAGGTTTTCCGGATGCTCACGGAAGATGGCGGGTTTGGAAACCCACAGTATACCCTTCGAGACGTGGACGCCTTCACGGATTTCTCTGCCGGGAGACTGGCCTTTTCGCTGATGCGGATCAGGAACATCCGTAACCCGATGACTGACGGTGGAGGCCATTCGACTAATTTGAGCGGCATGGAGATAATAGTTCCGCATAAAGAACTCCACCCCCTTAACGGTCCGGTCATCCTTAAAACCAAGGGCGGCCGCAACTCTCTCCTGCGCCTCAAAGGTAAGCTGATCCTGGTGATTTCCAGAGGCAAAGTGGAGTTCATTCCTAATCTGCCAGAGAAAATCCTGCGAGCGCTTTAGCTGAGAAAGATCTTTGTGACTCAGCACCTCTTTAATTTCCAGTTCGTTCAGGTCCTTTACTCCCCATTTTACCTTGGAGATCCACAGTGCCGTGTGGATATCCCGCAACCCCCCTTCCCCTTCTTTGATGTCTGGCTCCAACAGGTACACGGAGCCGCCAAAGTGCTCGCGCCGGACTCTGCTCTCTTCAAGCTTCCTGCGGATATATCGC
The DNA here is from genome assembly GCA_036443615.1 of Binatia bacterium. Lineage (GTDB taxonomy): Bacteria > Desulfobacterota > Binatia > UBA9968 > CAXXLF01 > JACZXR01. The sequence continues at coordinate 3,014 of JAZFYO010000243.1, forward strand.
TCCCCATTCCCACCAGCGAAACACTCCTTCACGGCCTTTTCAAAATTCTCATATAGCTCACGATCTCCGCACAGGTAGCGCGCATCGATCATGGACGTCTTGACCTTCATATCCTTGTTGCCGAGACGAATGGACTCTGCAATGCTGCGCATCGCATGGCCGACCTGAAGACCCGTATCCCACAAGGTATAGCAAATATTTTCTGCTACAGACTCCACATAGGGAGTCACCTTCCAGATGTGTAAAAAAAGGAGGTCGATGTCGGAATTGGGGTTGAGCTCCTCGCGACCGTATCCGCCCAAGGCAACCAGAGTACAACGAGGATTTGTGCTGGGGTAGCGACGCATGTAGTCCTGGCTGGCCTCCTCAAAGAGGTGCCGGATCAAATGATCCATCATTTCTGAATAGGCAGAGACAATCTCTTGACCTCCGACCCCGTCCCTGTGGCGCATATGGAGATGATCGCGGCCTCTCTGGACATAGGCGCGAGCAGCATGGGGCAGCTTCGACTCGGCAAGAGCCTGCCCCAACAGAGACGCCCAGGATGTAGATTCATTCATCGATTCGGTTAGAGATCCTTTCTACAAATTCTTTACGGCCCCAGGTCTTTCAAGATACTTCTTGATCCCTCGATAAACCGCCTCAACGATAGAATTCTGGAAGGAACGGCGGGCAAGCGCTCGGCCCTCGGTCCTGTTCGTCACGAAAAACACCTCTAATAGCACGCTTGGCATCCGCGCTCCCACCAGGACGTAGAACAGGCCCTTCTTGACTCCCAGATCCTTCACTTTACGATAGCTTCGCCCCATGTGGGATACAAGTGAGGACTGGATATTGTGGGCCAAGCTAATAGAATCCTCCAGCTTGGAGTTCTGTGTCAGATCGCTAAGGATGAATTGCAGGTCCGAAACGTTTCTCCGGGAGGTACCGTTCTCTCTCGCGGCAAGCCGAATGGTAGCCTCATCCGTCGTGTTGTCCAGGTAGTAGCTCTCAATCCCTCTCAACCGACGGCTCGGAGCCGCGTTGGTATGGAGGGAAATGAAGAGATCGGCGTTCTCGGCGTTCGCAATAGCCGTTCTATCTTCGAGTGGGACAAAGGAATCATCATTCCTTGTGAGAATGATCTCGACGTTCATTTTTTTCCTCAGTTTCCTGGCCAGCTTCTTGGCAATTCTGAGCACAATATCCTTCTCCGCAATGCCTCTTATTCCGATGGCCCCGGGGTCTTTGCCTCCATGGCCGGGATCCAAAACGATCTTACGGATACGGACTGGTGGGGCCTTCCCTGCCCTAGGCCGGATTATTCGCCCCTTGTCTGTTGCCGCCTGATTCTTCCCATTTCTCCGGCCGTAGACATCGATCACCAACCGATGCGGACCCAGGAGCAAAAAGGCATTATGGTTAGTGAAACTCTTCATGTCCAGGACTACCCGCACCACATCCGGTCTGAACTGACTTATACGTACCCGGCGGAGCAATCTATCCTGGACCAAGATTTGTCGCGTCGTATCCGAGGCCAATCGGGCTCCCCTGAGATCCACATAGATCCTTGGCGGGAGGTTCTTTGAACGATCCTCCCTCAGCGTGTGAATTTCGTATTGGACCCCGTTCGAGAGATCCATAACCACCCTGGTGTAGTTCCCCGAGGAGAGGTGGCGGATCTTCGTAACGATGGTCCTGCTCGACTTGGCTTGTTTGAGTTTAGTATCGGACATCGTTCTGGAAGGGGGAACCTTGCCGTCCTTTGCCCAACCCACACCCGACCAATTGGAAACGCAAAGGGCCAGGATGAAGGCACCGTAAAGAACGGTGTGAATACGGGGACAGCGCATAGGGTCTACCGGCCTTCCTTATTTACCTCTCCCACCAATCTATGGAGAAGATTCAGTGCGTCTATCGGAGCGAGGACCGACACATCGATCTTTTTCAGCTCCTCTCGGAGCTTATAATCCACGGGCGTAAAGAGCATCATCTGTGAGGGGTCACCGGCCCCCGAAGCCCCGGCCAGTCGCGGACGACCGTTCTCATCCAGCTCTCCCCCTTCGAGGTTCTTAAGAATCTCCATGGCCCGATGGATGACCGAAGCCGGCAGTCCGGCCAGACTGGCAACGTGGATACCATAGCTGCGACTCGACGACCCCTCCACCAGGTTGCGCAGGAAGATCACCTGCCCCTTCCACTCCTTGACAGCAAAGCTGAAATTTTTTACCCGCTCCTTGGTAAGAGCCAAATCCGAAAGCTCGTGATAATGAGTAGCGAACAAGGTTCTGGGTCGATGCGAGGTGTCGTGCAAATATTCGGACACGGACCAGGCAATAGAAATGCCGTCGAAGGTGCTGGTCCCGCGACCTACCTCGTCCAAAAGGATCAAGCTGCGGGGAGAAGCTAGCCGTAATATACGGGCCGTCTCCTTCATTTCTACCATGAATGTCGATTCTCCACGGGCCAGAGAGTCTGCCGCACCTATCCGGGTAAAGAGTCGATCTACCAACCCAATATGGGCCTCGGCCGCAGGGACGAAGCTCCCCATCTGGGCCAAGATGACGATCAGAGCCACCTGGCGCATATAGGTCGACTTACCCGCCATATTCGGCCCGGTTAGAATTAGGATCTGATGCGACTCAGGATCTAAATGGCAGTCATTGGGGACAAAGGCCCCCCGCCCCAGAGCCGCCTCAACTACGAGGTGACGTCCTTCGCGGATCGAAATCGTCAAACCCGAGTCGACCCTTGGCCGGATGAAGTGGTGAGATTGAGCCACCTCAGCAAGGGATAGAAAAACGTCGAGTGTGGCCAGCGCAAGGGCGGTCTGCTTCAGCTTTTCGTAGTAGGAGGCGATCTTCTCCCGCACCTCCGCAAAAAGGGAAAGCTCCAGCTTAACGATCTCCTCCTCGGATCCCAGCACCCTGGACTCGTGCTCCTTCAGCTCGGGGGTGATGTAGCGCTCTCCGTTAGTGAGGGTTTGCTTGCGGACATAATCAGGGGGGACCAACTTAAGATTAGCCTTCGTGATCTCTATGTAATAGCCAAAGACCCTGTTGTACCCAACCTTGAGGGAGTTGATACCTGTCCGTTTCCGCTCTCGACTCTCCAGCAGGGCGATCCAGTCCTTGGCGTTTTTCCGCACCGCCCTTAGCTCCTCCAACTCAGAATGATATCCTGGCCGAATGACCCCTCCCTCTTTCAGCGCGGGAGGAGGGTTGTCCACGATGGCGCGCTCCACAAGCTCCACGACCTCCGGGAGATTCCACATCTCTCTCCCGATGAGGGCAAAAATTTCCGCTTGATATTTCTGGAGCCTCTCGCGGATCGGAATTAATGCACGCAGACTTTCTTTAACGGCCACGAGGTCTCTCGCTGTAGCACTACCCGCAACGATCCTTCCAGAAAGCCTTTCCAGATCTTGCACTCCCTTGAGGCTGCTTGCTAGATTTTGACGTCCCTCATAGTCTCCTACCAGTTCCCCAATTCCCTCTTGCCTTTGGCGAATGGCCTTTTCATCCAGGAGCGGGTAGAGGATCCATTGACGCAGCCGTCTCGCCCCCATGGATGTTAGGGTACGGTCCAGGATCCCGAGCAGAGAACCCTTCCTTTCTCCATGGAAATCACAGAGGAGCTCCAAATTGTTCCTGGTAGTCTCGTCGACCATGAGATACTGGGAGGCCCGGTAGGGCTGCAGGGACCCGATGGCCTTGAGGACCTCAGGTAAATTTTCTCCCAAGAATGAGACAATCGCCCCTGCTGCCCGGATTCCCTGCTCCCATTCTCCATCAGGTCCAGACCAGAGCTGCAACGACCTGAGACGATCTATGGCTAGATCTGAAAAATTCGCTTCCGCGACAGGGCTAAAGTGGATGCCGCCAAAATCTCTCTGGAGGCGTTCCAAGAGGACCGAATCTCCCTCGGAAAAGATCAATTCTCGGGGGTGGGCACGCCAGATCTCGTCCACGAGAGACGGGTAGTCCGCGATCTGAGTAAAGCGAAACTCACCCGTGGTCACATCGGTAAGGGCCAAGCCATAATTCTCTCCCACCTTCGCAATGGCCACGAGGAAATTGTTTTCTCGGGAATCCAGGGATTCTCCATCGGTGATTGTCCCCGGGGTAATGACCCGGACCACTTCTCTCTGAAGCATCCCCTTCGCCAGCTTGGCATCCTCCACCTGCTCACAGACGGCCACCTTGAATCCCGCCTCTAACAATTTACCTACATAGGGACTCACCGAATGATAAGGGACCCCGCAGAAGGGAACAGAGGACTCATCGGTCCGGTTACGCGAGGTCAGCGCTATGTCCAGAATTTTTGACGCCTTCTCGGCATCTTCGAAGAACATTTCATAGAAATCTCCCAGTCGGAAAAGCAGAATAGCATCGCGATACCTCTCCTTGATCTGGAGGTATTGCCGAATCATCGGGGTCACTTTGATCTGTTCCACAATCCTGGGCTCTTCCTCTCAGCGCAATCGGACCTCTCCTCGGCTGGGAGAAATCCGAGGGCGAGATTTACCTCTCCCCTCCAATCGGCGGACCTCACCGTTCAACTCTTCCACCAGATTTCCAATGGCCAGAGAGAAAACAAACTGGCGATCGAGCGCATCCAAAATCTTATTTCTATTATTGGTCAGGACAAAAACCTTCTTGCCGTCGGTAAGGTATTTAAGAGAGGTCGCAGGCGACTCCCCTGCGGGGGAGTAATCTTTAAGATGATGCAGGCACGTGCGAATACGTCGCACGCTCAGGCCATAATCAGAAAGGTTTTTTACGACTTTTAACTTCACCAGATCGGCAAAGGAATATACCCGCTTTGATCCTCTGCCCGAGGCAGCGCGAATCGAAGGGCGAATAAAGCCCTGCTCATCCCAATACTGGATCTGCCGAAGTGAGACCCCCACGACACGAGATACTGTCTTGCTACTGAAGTAGTCCATTTTTCACCATAAAATGAAAACAAAGATGTTTTCAAATTATGGTAAATGGGCATAGGAAAATTGTCAAGGATCGAACGGCTCACGGACTAAAAGTGTGGTGGAAAGATCCTCGCATTCAAGTTGCCATTTTTCCTGAGCCCACTTTCCTCGAGGAAGTAAGCCTTTCGGCCTGAGGAAATAGATTATTACCTTGAGGGCCGCCTCCCAACCCCATCGTGTTGGTTCTCCAACCGACGCGGCCTGTACCAATCTCCTCTCCCCTGTTCCTCAGGCCTCCTCCCTCTCGGAAATCCACGCCCGCCACTTGGTGCCGAGGGGGCCTGCCCCGTCGGCCTTGCCTCTCCGCGGGGTACGAGCCTTTCGCCCGCGGGCAATTGGACTGTACCTTGAAGGCCCCACCCTATCATGCCC
>JAZFYO010000244.1:0-2479 GCA_036443615.1 Binatia bacterium
CCGCCAAGACTCCGCTTTCTAGCCTCTTGACATGCCTCTATGAATTTAATAGAAGGTTGACCTTTAAAAGTCAGTGAGGGCCTCCCCCATTGCCAAAGCATCCTTGCTCGATGTGAGGCCAAACGGAGGGACAGAGATGTTCCTCAAGGAGGTAATATAAATGGAAGAGTCTAAAGCCAGTCGCTCTGGTAAATGTATCCCAGGGTGTACTGGCTTTTTTGTTTCCCAAATAGTGATCCGGGGGAGCCCACTCTCTCCGAGAACCGCTTAAGGCTCTCATACACAAGCTGGCAGGCGGTCGTTGGGAGAATTCTCGTGTTATCGGTGGCTGAACCTTAAAAGCAACTTCTTATCATCTAACGCCTTATTAGAAAAAAGTATTGGACGGCTTTTTGGGTATGCGATACCGGATCGTTCAATGGAATCAGGCGCGATAAGAGGGCCTATATTTCCACATACGTATTGTAAGAAAGGAGGTTTAGATATGACAAAACAGGGGAATAGGAGATTAACTCCATGCGTGGCCTTTGGTTTTCACGGACAGGAGATAACAATTTGGCAATGGGTTAGAACGCCCTTTTTTGTGATGGTCGCAGCTTGGCTGTTGATAGGGACCGTTCCGCTTTCCGTGACGCCTGCGGCCGCCGCGGATCCATCCCAGCCGGTCAAGACCATCTTTGAGCCCGCTAAAGTTCCAGACCTCGAAAAGATACCCGCTGCTGGAATTTCCCGTAACTTTCGGCTGATCGCCCATACCAACCTCGGCCGGGCCGGTGCCGACGTAAATGGCAACGGTTTAGGGTTCGCCGGCAAATGTATCTACATTGGAAACCGGAGTGACTCGGGTGGTGTTTTGATCCTCGACGCGAAGACCCTTGAGAAAATCGGTGAATTAGACAAGGTGACGGGTAGCAACTCCCAAGAACACCGGACCGTAAATGACGGACTCAATCTGCTGGTTGTCATGGGGTTCAGCAGAAAAGGGACTGAGGGGGTAAACATCTTGCAGCTATGGGATACCTCAAATTGTCAGAACCCTCTTCTTAAGTCGACTTTCGATTACGGCGCCGGCAGGCCCCACGAGTTTTTCCTCTGGCGAGATCCCAACAATCTGAAAAGGGTCTTGGTTTATCAGACAATCTCCGGGGAGAATAGCCCCGGGGCTGAGCAGCCGAACCTTCGGGTCATCGATGTCTCTAACAAGGTCGCTCCAAAACTAGTCGCAACCTTTGACCTCAGAGACTTCGGCGTTCCGCGCAAGGAGGAGCCTTCCGAGGAAAACGCCTTTAAATCCCAAGATAACAGGTTGCATTCACTCTCAGTTAGCGATGACGGAAAAAGGGTATATCTCGCTCAATATGACGCAGGCTTTCTCATCTTGGACAGCACACCCCTGGCCAATTCGGTGACAGCGGCCAGCTGCGCTCTCTCTCACCTAAAAAAGAAGAATCCGTGCCTCAAGATGGTCAATCCGGATCCGACTGCCAGGCTAGACTTCAAACCTCCTGGCCCTGGGAAAACCCACAGTGCGGTCAAGGTGCCCGGCAAGGATCTCGTCATACTTACCCACGAGTTCTTCCGTAGTAAGGAGTGTCCATGGGGATGGGTTCGCATCGTCGATGTGCGCTTTGAACTACAGCCCAAGCAGATTTCTACGTTCCTCCTTCATGAAAACCTGGAGGAAAACTGCTCGACGGTCGGGCCGATCGCTATCGCGACAAGAAGCGACTTCACCTCCCATAATCCGATCCCTCTCAGGAATCTCTTGCTCTTAAGCTGGCGAGGTGCAGGGTTGCGGGCCATCGACATCTCGAATCCCTTCACGCCCCACGAGGCCGGCTTCTACTTCCCCAAGACCTCAGTGAGGACGGATAAATTTGCCGGTAGTCTCGCCCCAATCAAAATGGTCAGCTTCCCCGTTATCAAGGACGGGCTGATTTACGTGGTCGACCGGTTCAACGGCCTCTTCATCCTGAAGTACGAAGGGCCGTTCCGAGAAGAGGTGGACGCGATTGTGGGACCCTGTCAGGGGAGCGCCAGCCCGGTCCTAGACATTGGCGACCTGAACGGCACATGCAGTCCATAAGGAGCGTCGGCTAGGCCATTTTTGCCAATAGTGCTGCCGATAATATTGATTGCAAGGCCACGGACTGACGGGCCGGACCTAACTGATGCGCCAAGAGGGGGCGGGGCGTCTGCGGCTCTCCCCCCCTCTTGAAGAGGAAAGGGTGCCATCTTACAACCCCTTTCATATTAGCCAGCAATCTGAGGAGCCCATCCACTGGTGGCTCTAACCAGAGTCAAGAAGTTTGAGAAGCGGCAGTCCACATCGGGCCGCCGTTTTCTTTCAAAAGTCCGTAGGACTCAATTAAAGCGTCGATTAATTGCGTCTTGCAGGGAGTTTATGATGAAAACCTAACGCTGGCAGTGAGTTGCGAGCGCGCAGTGAGCTCGTTAGGATGCATGGTCGTTGGTGACC
>JAZFYO010000245.1:0-3892 GCA_036443615.1 Binatia bacterium
CGGCGCAGGCAGTCAACTCGCTGAGACCTTGAATGATTCCCTTGCCCAGGAAACACGGGATTCCGGCGTAGCGAAGATTTCTGGTGGGGCCTTTTCGGTGAGCTGGAGCCGCCCGAAGAGCCCGGCAACGTTTGCCAATTGGATTGAAAGTCCCGGCCGGGCATTTAGCTCGAGCAACAGCGGCCCGCGGTCCCGGTCTAACACCAAATCCACCCCGAGGTAGCCCATGCCAGTCATATCCGTTGCCCGAGCGGCCATAAGAAGCATCTCTTCCCAATAGAGGACCTGGATGCCACTCACAGGGTTACCCGTGTCGGGATGATGTGTGACGACATTGGAGCGATAGACAGCTGTGAGCGTCCGGCCACTGTCGATGTCAATTCCTGCTCCAATCCCGCCTCGATGGAGATTTGCCGTCCCATCGGAAGCTATCGTCGGCAGGCGGACCATGCCCATCACCGGTACGCCCCGATACACCACAAGACGGATGTCCGGCACACCGCGATACGTAATAGCGGCAAAGGTCGGGTCGGGATGAAGCAGGCCCTCGATGATAGCTTTGTCAGGAAGCCCCCCAAGGGAATAGATGCCGGACAGGATGTTCGAAATATGGAAGGCAAGGTCTTCCCATGAGACCACCTTGCCACTTGGCTTGACGAACCCTTCCGCTGTACGATCCGAGATGAGAAGAATACCGCTTCCCCCTCCCCCGCGCGCTGGTTTTACGGCGAATTCAGTATAGCGGCTGAGCCCCTCTTTGAGTCCAGCGATCTCACTGTTGCTCTCAACAACATGGTAGGTAGGAGGAGTCGGAACCTGATGCTTTTCAGCCAGGCCCTTAGTCAGGACCTTGTTGTCCACTAGAGGAAAGGTCGAGCGGGGATTGTACTGCATGATGAAATCCGCATTTCTGCGGTTCATTCCCAGAATCCCGGCTTTGCCAAGCGGGTCTAACATACCGGCAAGTTATGTTCCCATCAGGTGCTTGAAGCGGGAGATCTCTGAAAGCCGAGCGCCCGTATAACGCCCCACAAGTACCTGAAACGCGGCTACGGCTGAAATGAGTTCAGGAAACACATAGAACCTCAACTGGAGCGGTTCCCAGTTGATGATCCCGTAGGTCATCGTAGCTACGAGCGCAGTGCTAAACGCGGTCGTGAGGGATTCACGCAAACCCGCTTCTTCGGTAACGATGAAGAAGCGCTCGATCATCATGGTAAGGATGACAATGGGTAAAAGCCCTACCGACATAAGCTGCCGGAGATCGTATAGATTCCCGAGCATGGCAAAAACAAAGATGCAAGCGATCACTATAGACAAGAGCACTGACAAGCGAGGGACTAGGAGCAAGCGTAACTGATTTACGACTCGCCGGAAGAGGTAACCTATCGCGATCACGAATGCGAGTACTCCAAGCCCGTACGCAAGTCCAGTGTCCCTAAAAGCCAGGGCCAAGAGGACAGGCATGAAGATGCCGAAGGTTGGAAAGCCCACGATATTACGAAAGATGCAGATCAACAGCGCACTTAAAGGAACCAAAAGCAAAACGCGAAAGGTGTCCTGGAACTCGCGCGGAAGATAGAAGGGTGAGAAACGGGTCAGCCAGTGCCCTGATCGACGGAGTCGCTCGAATAGCAAGATCCAGTTGCTAATGATCTGCCGACGGAGGGTCCATCGAATATCCGATAGCTCTCCTGTCACTACAACCACCGCCTTTCTGTCTGTCGCCAGCGGAAGAAACCTGCCGGGTGGAGCCTCAATCGGTCCTATGACGGGCATCATAATCTCCCACTTCTCGCCCGTCCAGACTTCAAGCCAGGTAAGAAGTAGCCTCCTCACGCTTTCGCCCAACTGAAGCCCCGTAACGGCCTGTGCCGGTAGGCCGGAGGCTCGAAATAACAACAGACTTGCTGTAACCAGCCCATATTTTTCCCGAACTGACCGCCAAGCGCCCAGATCTTGGTCGGAGGGTAAAGCTTGCCCCCAGCTATCACCCAAAGCCGCGGCGACCGCTCTAAATCGAGCTGGCGGGGATTGTTTCTTCCAACTGGTCACCAGCCTCTCCGCCAGGGCCCGATCTTCTGCTGTAGTAATGGCTACCGGGTAATCTGATGGCGGGCCTACAATGCCTTTAGGAGTCTCGAGAATGCTAGCCCGATAATTGATGAAAGCTTGTTCTTCAGTCACCTCCTGAGAGTACCATATGCCGATGCGGTCAGACCGATCTCGAATAACATCGAAGTTGAGCCCGCCTGAACTGATCTGCTCGGAAACAAGTTTATGGTGCGGACCGTCGTGGGGTAGACCGATCTCAAGCTGGATTTCTTGTCTGGCGGTCTTGATGCGCGCTTGCATCGCTAACTGCCACGTCCTCCCCGGTGCCTGCAGAGAAAGAGGGTAATTGAGCCAGACGACCCGGTAAGTGATGAGCGCTGCCGGGAAAAGAAGTAAGACGCCGGCAAGTACGACTGCTGGATGTTTCATTTGAGACGAAGCTCCGGACAGCTAGGTCGGGTGGTCTCCCTTCGGCTCACGTCAACGACAAAGTTGCCCTTGAGAACTCTGCGGCCAACGAGCATGGGGTACTTTAAATGCGAGCGGTCTGTCAGGGTCACCTGCGTGAGAATGTGCAGGGAACCCAGGCAGAGATCGAGCAAAACCACCGGCCTGAGCTCCCGCCCTACGGAGGTTCGAATATACCGGTATTCAAGGACCTCCAGCTTTACCTTCTTGCCATTTCTCAAATTGAACTCGGCGAAGTTGTCTTTTATCTTGAGTTTGCGCGCATCGAGGGAGGTTGACGTTGCACCGGTGTCGATGCGAGCTCGATGTTTCACACCCCACTTCAGTAGGACAACCTCCTCCACCTCACCGATCGTAATCTTCTCTGCTCCATCGGCGGCTGCAGTACAAAGGAACACGAGCGCTACCAGCGCTGAACGCAACACAATCTGAAAATTGCGCCGGCTCGATCCGGCGGAGGATGATTGTGATGTCTCACCCCCTTTTTCATGATCGTTTTTTTCACACATGGCTATCTCTTCCCATTGGAAATTGAAGCTCTTGTAGTACAGAATTTCCTACATGTCAACTGGTAAAATTACAAGTTTTTGGGAAAAAATTTACTAAGTTTTAGGATGGGCTTTCCGGCGGTATTGTGAAATATCTTCCGTTGCTAGCGTGGTTCCGCGCGATGTGGTGGGTCGCCAATCAGAAACATGGCGTGAGTGCCCGGCGCGGCGACGAATCGCCTGCCGTTAATCTGCACTCAGAGCGTGTGGGCCGAGAAGGGATGTCTTATGTCCTACGGCGGAAACTACCCCGACCAATTCCGCCGTACGGCCAGCTTTGTAGACAGGATCCTGAAGGGCGCTAAGCCGGCTGATCTGCCCGTCGAGCAGACAACCACATACGAGTTGGTGATCAATCTGAAGACAGCCAGGCAGATTGGACTTACGATTTCGCCGTCGATTCTGTATCGGGCTGATAAAGTGATTAAATAAAGGCAACCGTCCAGGACTCAATTAAAGCGTCGTTTAATTTAATCGAAGGTAAACCCCCAGCTCTGCTGGGGGACTCGCAGAGTTTGACTTTTGCGGGAGTGGAATTTCCCCTTCCTGCGGGAGAGGGTTAGGGTGAGGGAAAAGGATCATCGGGTTGACCCTCACCTCGATCCTCTCCCTGGTAGGGAGAGGAAGAAAAACGGTGTACACCTGGATGTAGATGCCTGCGTAAGCTGGCCAAACCCCTTTGAGGGGTTCACAAATCAAGCCTCCGGCTCTGCCGGAGGTATATGACTGCGTTATGGGGTGTTAATGGGCAGGAATCCTAACGGCGCGCATGAGGCGCAGAGTATGCAGAGGGAACCCGTTTTGCCCAACCGGAAGACGAC
>JAZFYO010000246.1:0-3188 GCA_036443615.1 Binatia bacterium
TTTCCCGGAGAGATATACAGGGCAAGGCGGTCCCGGTCGTGTACCATAACCCTATACACGCCCAAGTTGACCCAACCTTCCTCTGGGTCCTGTGTCACGACCACATGGGCCGTCCCCACATACCTTCCGCCGTCCCGTTCGTGCCATTTGGGAACAGGCAATTTCAAGATATCGATTTCCTTACCGGTGTAGACATTTTCCGTGACAGGCCCGTTATCAACGTATTTCGGTGGGATGAGAGTCGGGTTGTTGAGACGCTCCTTCCAGGCGGCAATAAATTCATTGCGATTAATGTCCGTCGGGAGATTAGTCGTCAGGGCAGCTCTCTTGAGAGATTCCACCATCCCGACCAAGACGCGGAATCCGGGAGGATAATCTTTGACCCGATCAAACAGGATGGCCTGAGACGTCGAGCCACGACCCGCTACCTCCGAAAGGGCCGCCAGATAGGCACGCAGATCTCTATAAGCCATCAATTCTCCTTAACTATGTTGTCAACTCCTCTACCCCCCCTCTCCTCTAATGCTGAGGTGCCCCCCCAGGCAGCGCGCGATCACGGCCGCCACCACGACTAAAAGCACAATAAGCACCGCAACCACCGTTGCCCTCTCGAATTCGGCCTCGGTGGCAAAGTCAAGCATCAGCAGGGAGAGGGTCCTGGTTCGGCCCGTGGCGAGCAGCACGACGGTGCCGATATCCCGAGCTGCGGAAATAAATGTCACCAGCCCTACTGTGAGAAGGGCGGGAAAGAGCAATGGGAAAAGGATGCGGCGGTATGTATAGAACGATGAGGCACCTGTTATCCTTGAGGCCTCCTCCAGCTCACTCCCGAGTTGCAGCATGACGCTTTTGATGAGCTGTGTCCCAAAGGGCATGCTTTTAATGACCATAGCAATGATCATAATATAAACGGTCCCGTAAATAGGTAGAAAAATTTTTGTCCCGAGAAACGTCCACAGTAGAGCAATCCCCAGAAGGATGCCGGGGATGGACCAGGGAAGCCATGAGAGGATATCCAGAAGTCCCCTGGCGGCAAAGCGAGTCTTCACAATGATATAGGCAATAATGGAATAGAGGAGGATGCCAACACCTCCTGCGCCAAGGCCAATAAAGATCGTATTCCAAAGCGATCGGTAGATCACGGGATCCGTCAGGACTCCGCGCCAGTTATCCAGCGTCCAGGGTTCGGGTATATTAAAGAAGCCAAAGAGCTTCATGAATGTTCCTATCACCAGCAAACTTGTGGGAACTATTGTGATCACCAAGGCAATCAAGAGAACCATAGCGAACGCAGGGTATTTCCATCGTCCCAGTGGGGTAAGTCGACGGCTAAAGCCGCGACCGGTCACCGTGGTATAGATCCTGCGCCCAATGGCCAAGCGCTGAAATAGCATAAGAAGCAGCAGAATACCCAGAAAGGCAGTGCTCAAGGCCATCGCGGGAGGAAATTCGGGAGGCACTGAGATGACCAGCTCGTGGATCTTCGTCGAGTACACGTGGAGACCTATAGGCACCCCTAAGAGCAGCTCGATCTCAAAAGCCTCCAGAGAGCGGACAATTCCCAGAATGGTAGTGACCAGAATAGCCGGCAACATGACCGGGGTAATGATCCGTACGAGAGTACCGAGGGCACTGGCCCCGGAGATACGGGACGATTCCTCCAGGACTGCATCCATGTTTCTAAACGCAGGCGTGAGCAGCATCACCTTGATCCCGAGGGTCGTGGCGGTGAGGTGTGCCCAAACGACTCCCCAGAAAGAGTAGATATTAAATGGTGGCTCATGAATGAACGGCAGCCTGAGAAGCCACTGGTTGAGCAGTCCGAACTTCGGGTCGAGCAGAAGAATCCAACCCATGGTTACGGGCAGGGCGGGCAGGAAGAAAGAGAGCCAGAACATAAACTCAAGCCACCCCCTCATGGGGATGTCCGTGCGCGCAAGCAACCAGGCCAGGAAAATGCCAAGGACCAAGGCGATGAGTTGGCGGGTTATTACCAAGGAGAACGTATTATAGATAGCAACCAGCGTGCCCGCCGAAGTAAACACCTCCTGCCAGCCTTGGAGCCCATAGACCACGGGCTCCCCCGGTTTTGCAATCTGAAAACTATTAAAGATCATTAACAGGAGGGGTGTGAGAACCAGGAATGCCACCAGACCCAAGAACAGGCTCATGAAGAGCAGTGAGCCATTAAACCGTATGGGTAAGCGCACGGGCTCTTCCAGTACCTCTCTCCTTCCCATACCGTACCTAGCCCGACTACTTCATCAGCTCACGAGCAAACTTTATCACCGGGATGTGTTCTTTTTGGATCTTCTCATCTTAACTCTAGGCGTTATTAGTTAGCAATTCAGCCTTGTGCCAAACATGCACCGATTGAGGAGACAGCCGCAGGCAAATCTTCTGTCCCGGTGAAAGCGGTTCGGCGCGAGGGGTTGAAATGGTAAAATCAGCCTCGCCGTAGCGCAGATGACACTCAAAATGGTCTCCCAGAAAGACCGCCGTCTCCACCAGACAAGGCACCAGGTTCAAACCTGTACCCGCATGATCCATCTCGATACCCACCTCCTCCGGCCGGATGGCTACAACCACAGGGTCTCCCTTCTTCAACCCCTCACCATTCTGAGCACACTGAACCCGTGTACCTTCGTTGGCAGAAAGACCCACCAGGACTCCTCCGTGATTCTCATCCAGAACTTTCCCCTCAAACCAGATCACTCGACCAATAAACTCCTGTACAAATCGGCTTCGTGGGTGCTCGTATATCTCTTGTACCGACCCAAGCTGCTCGATCCTCCCATCCTTCATCACCGCAAGCCGATCCGCAAGCGTCATGGCCTCCACCTGATCATGGGTTACAAAAATCACCGTGATCGAAAGTCGCCTCTGAAGAAGTTTCAACTCAAGGCGCATCTGCTCCCGAAGCATCGCGTCCAGATTGCTCAAAGGCTCATCCAAGAGCAAAATTTTTGGGGAGTAGATCAGCGCACGGGCTAGGGCCACCCTCTGCTGCTGCCCGCCGCTCAAAAGCATCGCCGAACGGTCCTCCAACCCAGCAAGGCCCACCAGATCCATCACATCACCAACCCGCTCTCGAACCTCTTTCCCCCTCACCCTGCGCAACTTCAAGGGGTAAGCAATGTTTTCAAACACAGTCATGTGGGGCCATACCGCATACGACTGAAAAACCA
>JAZFYO010000247.1:0-3120 GCA_036443615.1 Binatia bacterium
AATAGCAGCTGTTGTCGCGTCCGGTTGAATAGAAATGGGGCGACAATTCCCCAGAGTGAAAGGGTGAAGGCCAATAGGAGACTGGCCTGCCCGATGATGGCCGTCACCGCTTCTCCTGGCCGGGAACTAAGCTGCGAGACTTGGCATGCCCTTCTTTGGGTGGGGCATACTCCTCGGAGTGCTTGGCCATGATGGTCGTGGCGCGAAAGACCCCGTCTCCCCCGAATCTTCCCTCCACCACGGCCCCGGTGCCCTCCCTAAAAAGATCCGGAGGAACTCCCTGATAGTAGACCGGTATGGACTCGACCCCGTCGGTCAGGCGGAAGCGGAAGGTGCGTGTTTGAAGATCCTTCTCGAGGGATCCCGCCAGAACCATGCCGCCGACACGAAAAAACTTTTCCCCCCGGGCGCTGTTTTCCGCCTTCAACTCCGTGGGGGTGACAAAATAGACGATGGCTTGCTTCATGCCCCCATAGATGAGGTAGCCAAGGGCCGCCAGGATGATGACGCCCCCGATAATGAATCTTCGGCTTCTATGCATTGTCTTCCGAAGGGCCCGGGCGCCGATAAAGGGCCCGCTCGGCCTCCGCCTTTCGTAGTCTACGTTTGAGCAGGACCAAGTACAAGAGGACGGCGGACCAGACGATCCCGTAGGCAAGAAAGACAAATTCCCAGTGTCCCATTAAGCCCTCCCGTAAAGCTTGAGCTTCTTGACTTCTTCTTCGGTTTCGCCCACTCGCAGCCGCAGCGCCAGGAGATAAAAGAAGAGGAGGATGAAGGCGACAAAGTTAATGGATAGGGGGACAAGCCAAGCAGCGGGGATATTCTCCCAGGGCGCCTTTTCCGTTTGCAATATGGACGGGTCTTGATGCAACGTCTGAAACCAATGAACCGACATGTGGATTAACGGGATATCCAGAAAGCCGATAATGCCAAGGACCGCACCGCAAATCGCCCCGCGGCGTTCATCCTCGATGAGGGCCCGGAACATGAGGTAGCCGACAAATATCAATAAGAGGAGCGCTGTAAAGGTGAGTCGGGCATCCCAGGTCCACCAGTCTCCGGGACTGAACCATGTCTTCTTCCCCCATAGTATTCCCGTAATGATTGTGGCCGCTGTAAAGAGGACTCCGATCTCAGCGGCCGAATACGCCAGAATATCATCGCGTCGCTCCCCTTTCCAGAGATAAAGGCAACTGCCGACGAACACGATAAAGAAGGAGAGATAAGCGGTCAGGATACTGGGAATGTGCAGGTACATGATGCGCTGGATGTCCAGTTGTCCGGGATGCGTGGGGGCGCGGACCAGCCCCCAATAGAGGCCCAAGAGAATAACGGTTACAGCGAGGGCCCCAAGGATCGTTCTTGCCTTGCCGGTTCCTTTCGCGGACATTGCCATATCTACTCCTCAATCACCCATTCAAAAATAAGAAATCCCACAGTTATAAATATTACGTCGAAGACGATCAGCAGACGTATCCAGGGAAGCAGCTCTTCGAGGTTGCCGGCGCCGAAGAGAATCTGCATGGCCCTTATGGTCCCCAAAATCGAGGGGATCATAAGGGGAAAAAGAATGACGGGCAGTAAAAGTTCCTTAGCCCGGGCCCTCAGGGTGAGGGCCGAGAACAGGGTTCCCAGGACGCAGAAACCAAGCGTGCCGAGCAGAGCGACCATGAACAGTGAAGGCAGAAGGTTCCAAAAATTGAGATTGAACAGGATCCCAAAAAGGGGGAAAATTACCAGCTCGACCAGCACCATCATCAGGAGATTGAACAGGACCTTGGCTAGGTAAAGGGCCCCACGGTCCATAGGGCATAGCAAGAGGGCGTCGAGGCACTGGCTGTCTTTCTCGCCCTGAAAAAGCTGCGTGAGGGCCAGGGTCCCGGTGAAGATGAAGGCGAGCCATAGTAAACCGGGCGCCATCTCAGCGATTCGCTCGCGCGGGATATCGAAGGAAAAGTGAAAGAGAAAGAGCAGGATGGTGCCGAAGAAAAACATCGACAGCAGGCTCTCCCGACGTCGGATCTCCAGCAGCAGGTCTTTCCAAAGCAGCCAGTAAGTTTGTCGCAACGTATTCATCATTCTTCACTGGGCAGAAAACGGGCAAAGGCATCCTGAAAACTCTTCCAGGGTTCCTGCCGTGGCTCATCGAAAATAACTTTTCCTCCTTGGAGGATCAGGGCCCTGCTGCAGAAGGTGAGAATGCGTTGAACGTTATGAGTTGCCATGACAACGATGCCTCCATTTCGGCACATGCCTTTGAGAAACGCCTCCAAGAGATCCACGCCGGCGCCATCGAGAACTCCGTAGGGCTCGTCGAGCAGCAGCAGCTTTGGCTCCAGAAGGCTCCACTTGGCGATTGCTAACCGGCACTTCATGCCGTGGGAGAGAGACGAACCGTAAGCATCGGACCACGACGAGAGGCCCACTCGGTCCAAGGCATGGGCGACCTCATGGGATTTCATTTTCTTGCCCGACAGAGCAGTAAAAAACCGAAGATTCTCCGTAGCGGTCAACTTGTCATAAATTTGCCCGTCGGGTGAAAGAAGGCCGATCGCCGAACGGAGAGGGAAGTTACCCTGGCGCAATTTTTCTCCGTCGATTTGTATCTCACCGGTCGTGGGGGAAAGCAGGGCTGAGAGGAGCTTGAGCAAGGTGGTTTTACCTGCGCCGTTAGGGCCCAGCAGGGCCACACAATCTCCGTCTCTAAATTCCACGTTTATCTCTTTTAGGGCCCATAAATAACCGTAGGCCTTAGAAAGCTGGCGAGCCACCACGCGCAAAATTGTCTCCTTATTAGACCCGAATGGAAATGGCAATTTACCATCTTCGCAAAAAATTTCTTCGAATGTAAGCTGTGGGCGGTGAGGATTCAAGGATTGCTCCTAAGGAGGTTAGTTGCTTAGGCACCTACGGACAGCATTCCCGTGGTTCAAATTTTGGATCGGGGTTGACTCCTTGGGATAGATTAGTTAAAAAAGCTATCTGTTTTCATCATTCTTCCGTCAGATAGCCTAAGGGTCCCTTTCCAGTCTCCGGGCGCTCTTAGGCTATTTATTAATTATTTAAAGGAAACGTTATGGCAGCATACCAACGCATCAAGGTCCCCTCCGAGGGATC
>JAZFYO010000248.1:0-5196 GCA_036443615.1 Binatia bacterium
AATACGAATACACCAAGACCGGCTTGGTGTTGCGTCCCGGTTCCTTCTACATGAACCCAAAGGGAAATCCTCATGGGCCAACGAGGGCACACTCTCGGTGCTTGCTTATAGAGATATACGACGGGCCTCACTACTTTGAGGTTCCCGAATACCACAGCAAAGAGACGGTTGGAAAGGTCGTGGCGGAGAGGAAAGGAAAAGCCAGCGAGGGATAAGATTCACCGACCGAGACGCCATTAATCGACGCTTTAATTGAGTCCCTGAACCTCCTTGACACAGAGCACCTCCAGCGATAATGGGGCGTTATTCTTCGCGGCTCACTATGGCACGCACATTTGGGCATAGCTCTGGAGTAAGTGCCGGTACTCTGTTCTCTGATCGACGCGCGCTCTCTGAAGCTGGCGTCCACCGCCCGCTTCAAGCGGGCATTTCTGGCACTGGATCCGAAGGTGCGGATTCGATCGTGCTGTCTGGAGGATACGAGGATGACCTCGAACTCGGCGACGTCATTGTGTACACGGGCCACGGTGGCCAGGATCATCTGACTCGACGGCAAGGTCATCTGGAGAGCACCGTAGGCTTGGTTGTGAGCCTAGCCTCACCAGCGAAACGCCGTAATCACTGCTCTCTTCTATCACAGCACACCTTTATAAAGTTCCACAAATGAAGGATTGAGTCTTTTTTTTGCTGACAAAAAAGACATAATGTCTAATACGAAAATATGAGCAGGCATCTGTTTAAGATGCTTCGAAGATCAATAGGTCTCAGCCAAACAAAGCTTGCTCGGGAGATGGGTGTTACACTCCGCACGATCTCATGATGGGAAAGAGGTAATTTCCTAATACCAAGACTTGCAGAGTTAGCATTAAAGGCCATTTTCACAGAGGCCAATGAAACAAGGAAGAACTAATCATGGCAAAGGGGATCTATGAACGCAGGAGAATTGGTCCTCTTCCAATATGCCATGCCCGTTGTCCTGCATCGAGTCCACACGATCTCCTTCAGCCCTGACCCTTAGAACAAGGCGTCTTGGCCTGTCCTTTGGAAGATGTCCAGAGAATCGCGAGCGTTCATGATCAGGTTTGAGAAAACCTGCTGTAGCTTGATATGATCTCCCATCACATGGGGAAGAAAAGCATCGCCGTCTAGCCCAAACCGGAAGACGACGATCCAGGGTGCGAGTAGATCCGAGACCTCTACATACTGAAGGTTTCAATTAACCCCGATCCGTAAAAATTAATCGAGGCATACCGCGTTTGGAGCAATATATGGCAGCAATTAGCGACATTATGATCTTCGGTCTGCAACTATACTGGAGGTGAGTTGCCGGTTCATACTACAAACAGGTCTTTGTTGCGGCCTGATGTGCATTAGTGAGGATTTTTTGGACTGATTAATTTCGGATTGGGGTTAACTGCTCGACCAAGCCTGCTGGAGACTCCGTCACACCCCCTGACGCCACTTGACCTCGTACAGCTGCACAATTTCTTCAAACCCTCGCAGTGCTACCGCCCCCCGGTCAACGAACATGAACCTCTTGCCCGCTACGAGTTCGCGCACGACCATGGAGGCCAGGATCCGACCGGGCTCGGCATACGCACATATTCGAGCCGCAACTTGGACCACGGTGCCGAACAGATCTTGATCCTCGGCAACCGGTTCGCCCGTGTTGAGACCGATGCGGACGCGGATGGGGATGGGCGCGTTGGATTCGTTATGCCGGGCAAAGGCACGCTGAATGGCAATGGCACAGTCCAAGGCACGGCTGGTTGATGTAAGAGAGGCCATGATACCGTCGCCAGTGTGCTTAATCACAGCGCCTCCGTGGGCTTCGAGTGCCTCACGGACGATGCCGTTGTGGATACGAAGTACCTCCTGGGCACGGACGTCGCCCAGACGTTGGGTGAGACTCGTGGAACCCTCCATGTCGGTGAAGAGGATGGTGACCAACCCGCCTGCTCCCATACGCAGCCCTGTTGAATCTGGCGACGTTTGGGAGTTCGGAATTCTTGGTGTATATTGCTCAATACAATCAATCAACTGCTTCGCGCTCACCGGTTTGGCGATGAAAGGACGGTCGCGGATGACGTAATGTCTTTTTTCCGGCGCCGAGCCGGTTAAGAAAACGATCGGGATATTTTTCAGGTCCTTGTCAGCTTCAATTTCAAGCGCGACGTCGCCTCCGTTCATATCCGGCATAATCACATCCAGAAGAATCAGATCCGGATTGAACTGCCTGGCGGTGGCCAGAGCTTCCGGTCCTATGTTCTCCTCTCTCACCTCATAGGCGCCGGCTTTCTCGAGATGTATCTTCACCATACGCGTAAAACTCGGCTCATTGTCAACGAGTAGGATCCTTTTCTTCCACATCGTCATTGCCTGCTCTCTGCTTTAAACATGATGGTTACCCTAACGCCCCCTTCTTTGCGGTTCGTGATGTCGATCGCTCCCGCATGCAATTCGATGATTTTACTTGTCACCGTTAATCCTAGACCCGTCCCTTTCCCAGTAGGTTTAGTAGTAAAAAAGGGGTCGAAGATCTTCGTGAGTTGGCCTTCGGGAATACCAGTTCCCGTGTCTTCAATTTCGGCCACGACAACGGTCTCTCCGGTCCTGAAATGAGCTGCTTTCCTGGAGCCCCCATTGTGGCCGACTTCCGTTAACTGCTTCGCATACGTTTTGACAGTTAGCTTCCCGCCGTGGGGCATAGCATGGATGGCATTCATGAAGATGTTCACGAAGACCTGCTCGATTTGATTTTTATCCAGCCTCACTGGGCAGAGATCCTCGCTAAACTCTTTGACCAAGGTAACGTGTTGCCTGCCCAACTCGTATTTCACCAGCAATAATGACTGCTCCATCACGGAATTTAGATCATCATTGTTCACCCGTAATTTACTTGAGGAGGAAAAATCCAATAATCCCTTTATGACAGAATCAGCCCTCCTGGCTGCATTATCCATGTCTTCTAAGAGCGTCCCCGTGTCCTCGTCACAGCTTACATGATATTTTGACAGATACTCGATCCCCATGAGGATAATCCCCAGGGGGTTCTTGACCTCGTGAGCGACCCCGGCGGCCAACGTCCCGATCGATTCCAGCTTCTCGGCCTGGATCAGTTTCAATTGGGTGGCTTTTAATTCTTCATGTGACTCCTTGAGTTCTGCGTGAGACTGCTTCAATTGCTCTTGCGCTCGCCTGCTATCGGTGATGTCGCGTAGCGACGCAAGGTAGGCAAGTTCATCCTCCCACTCAGTTTTAACCACGCGCATTTCGACTACAGCCTTTTCTCTACCTTCGCGATTGATGTCAATCTCCGTTGTCTCATCTGCCACCACAGGAAAACTAAAGACGTCGCCGAGTAGTTCTTTTGCCTTGCCGTTAAAGAGGGCTTGCGCAGACGGGTTGGCAAAACGCACAATCCCATCCCCGTCCACAACAATGATCCCATCGGTAGTCCTCTCTACCAACAAACGGAATCGCTCTTCGCTTTTCCGCAGCCCCTCCAAGTTTTCCTTGAGCTTGGACTGAAGGGTTCGTTTCTGGATCGCGCGATCAATGCTAGAGGTGACCAGATCCATTACCCCAAAGTTCTTGAGCAGGTAGTCGAAGGCGCCCAGGCGTACCGCGGTGGCCGCGCTTTCTATCGAGGCGTAGCTGGTCATGACGATCACGTCGGTATCAGGCCTTGTGCGCTTAATCCATGCCGCCAGCTCCAGCCCGTCCATTCCAGGCATACCGATGTCAGTGAGTACGATGTCAAAATTGCCTCGGCTCATCTCTTCTATGGCCTGGACACCATCTGCGGCCTCGACCACCTCGTGGCCTCTTTTACTGATCTCCAGAGTCAGCAGAAACCGTACATTTGCATCGTCATCCACAATCAGGATACGGGCCCGCTCTGTCCTATCCAGCGTAGTTTTCCTCATCCCGCTCATGACCCCCTACGGCCTCAGTTGTCTTCACAGGGGCAATTGGCAAAGAAACAAGAAACGCGCCCCTCCACTTTCTACCGGCTCGTATCTTATCCCTCCTCCATGGACTGCAACGATGCCGTGCGGTATCGACAGCCCCAAAACAGTCCCTTTTCCAAGCTTGTGTTGTCTTTCCTCCATCTGCCGAAACAGTAGGTCTAGAATATTGCTTCTTCTGATGCGCCAGGTACTGCTGATTCTATTGCCCGGAATTTTCCCTCCCCCGGCAAGCCTATAGACGGTCTTTAGGTGTATCTTAAGAATTATGGCCACCTGGGATGCTTATAGAATTTCTTCAATCCGTTATTGCTTAGTTGTATGGACTGATGTTCTCTAAAAGGACCATAAATGCACAATTAATGCCAAATGGCGGAAGATTATTCCGTTGGGAGAAAATAACCTGTTTTTTCAAGGGAATATCTGCTTAGCGGGGTCTAGAACGGCTCATATAATTGGTGAGCCAATGCTCCAAAGTGACAAAATTTTACCAAATAGGACAGTTTTTTAACGAAATTGAGCAATTGTAAATGACGCGGCCTTTTCCATATGTCTCCATAATTTTCCCGTGCCACGCCAGAGCTACAGCCTGTAAACAGGCTGACATCACTGCATGACAAGCCACCGGATCTATCCCTTACGAAACGCAAGTCGTTGCCCAATCGGCTCGCTTTAAAGGCGTCCTTCGTCAATATGCGGTCGTCCCCATCGTCTTCGGCCATCAGGATCGTCGCATGGAGAGCAGAGGAGACCCGCGGACCGGCAGGCGCAGGAAGTTTCCCAAACCGAAAAGTCAATGGATAGTTCACGTTGTCGATACTTGAGGAACTCCGAGCTGGTTTGGTGCAGATTCGTCATAGCCAGAAAAGCATGTTCAAAACCCCACCAAAAGAATGGATAGAGCAGATGATGGCAACAATGCAGAAGACATTGGAGCAAAGGACCCAGTGGTCCGCCTTGCTTCTCAGAAACCTGCTGGGAAATATCTGTCTTGAGCCGGCGAGAGTTAACATTGGACGTCCCTACTACCCGGCCACGTCCCAACTGCACGTTATCACATTGCTAGAAGATGACCCCGAGAACCCGGAGTCTGGTTTGAATTCATTGAAATGGTGGAGGCGGGGGGAATCGAACCCCCGTCCGAAAGCCCCCAAGTCAAAGTTACCCAGTGATAAGAAGTAACAAACACTATAAAATTTAAGACTTTTACATTTGCCTCTTATCA
>JAZFYO010000249.1:0-8100 GCA_036443615.1 Binatia bacterium
TTGAAAAGGGAAAGGGGAAGGTCCTCCTTTATAAGGCAGATCACACGTGCCCCCTCGTCTACCAAGGCCTTGGTCACCCATGATCCAAGGAAACCGTTGGCTCCAGTAACCAGAACGTTTTTCTCTCTCCAATTTCCCCTGGCGGAATCACTCACTTGGTTGGCCATTCCTCAGGACTCCATAACGTCAGCATTAAGGATATTGACAAAACGAATGGCTGGCACAGCCTATCTCAGCTTTCTACCGATCCATCGTGATATCTTCGTGGTGATATCTTCGTGGAGCACCTTGACGTCTGTGTACCCCGTGTTCTCAAACCAACGAAATACCTCCCAGCGCGTGTGCTTCGACTGGTACCGGGGCGAGACGCCTTTTGTATTTCCGGTTAAAGTAAGCAGCATAACTCGTTCCCAGACGCTGCATGATCTTGCTCACATTGCCCTTGGGGGTCTCCAGAAGACGTTGAAGATGATTGGTCAGCAGGTTATAAGCGTAGAGGCGATAACCAAATTGTTCTCGGTAACGCTTCAGAAGCTCCAGATAGTGTTCTCTGTCTTTACCTTCCCGGAAAAGGGGCTGGCGGTTATTGCCACGGACGATAAGGTGGTATATCGCCCCTTCAAACTGGGTTCTAAGAGCTCGTGCCATCTATATTAGAGGAGGGAAGATAACAATTTGATATTCAATACTTGAAGGAGTAGGAAAAATCAAGTTGTATCGAACACGGGGTTTGAATCCCCGTGTTCGACCAAAGGGGAGAGCTGCCGCTTCTCCCCACTGTGGAGTAATGGACCGCGACTCCACGGGGGAAACCCCATCGGCTTTGTGCCCGCCTCAAGAGGCGGGGTTTACTTTGAATTAGCTATTGGAAACTGATTGTTGACGAGGCATACCATAGGGTAAAATCAACCGCAAGGAATCAAGTTATATCGACCACGGGGTTCAAACCCCGTGGTCGACCAAAGGGAAGAGCTACCGCTTCTCCCCTTTGGATACCCCATCGGTTTTGTGCCCGCGGCAAGCCGCGTGGTTACCCAATAATATTGCTATGGCTAAATCAAGAGACGACATTGCAGAGATCCAGGCCTGCATCACCAACACCCTGGATAGAAGTGTAATAGGGAAGAGGCAGATTGTTGGAATAATTGGCGATGCGCCTTCGCACTACGCCAAGAGCCCGACTATCTGGAATCCGGTGTTTCACAGGCTCAAAATGGACGCTATTTACCTTCCCCTTGATGTGGAGGAATCCCGCCTCCCCGATTTGGTCAACGCCCTCAAAAATTCCGATCGGGTATTGGGAGCCAATGTCACAGTTCCATATAAGATTAAAATTATTGACTACCTGGATGGGCTGGACGAATTGGCAGGTCAAATCAAAGCGGTCAACACGTTAGCCCGAACGGAGGACAGGCGCTTTTGGGGTTACAATACGGACGGAAGTGGCTTTCTGGAAAGCGTCCTGACCACCCAACCAGGCCAAAAGGGCCCTTTTATGGACTCCCTGACGGGTCTCGACACGTTAATAATCGGTGCAGGCGGGGCCGCTCGTGCTGTGGCTTTCTACCTTGCAAGGCAGCTGGGAAAGGGGAAGCTTCTGATTTGCAACCGCACACCGGAAACTGCCCTGTCCCTAGCTGAAGATATTACTAAGGCCTTCGGCAATGCCAGGGCCATTAAAGAAGAAGAGCTTGCCCAATGGGCGCCCAAGGCAGACATGATCATCAATTGCTCTACAAAGGGTCAGGGGGGTATAAGAATGCTGCCTGACGGAAGAATTACCATTCTGGAGGCATACTCCGCTCTCGCCCAGACTAACCCGGCAACTTTTGCCGAGTCGGAATACAGCCAGCCTGAACTCTACCGGAAGTGGCTTAGTAGTTCGCTGGCCGATATAGAAGCAAACAACAGGGCGTCCCTAATCCTAGCCCTTTCTATCCCCGCTCATGTGCGCTTCTGTGATCTTATCTATTTTCCGCTTGAGACGGTGTTTCTCCGTCACGGGAGACTCAGCGGCCACCAAACTTTAAATGGAAAGGGAATGAACGTGGCACAAGCGGCTGATGCCTTCTTCGACAAGGTCTGCAGGGGGTACCTCAAAGAGCGCGGTTTGCATAATTCCGAGACCTACAAACGCATTACCGAGATAATGGCCGAGGCCTGGTGACGGATGATCCAAGAATATAGGCGCCCACTAAAACCAGTACGATGCTGATCCATTGGGCCTGGGTCATGCCCAAACCGATAATCGGATTGACTCGCCAGAACTCCACCGCGAACCGGGCTATTCCTGCAAGTATCAGATAAAGCCAGAAGATAGTCCCATGGAGATGTTTTCTTTTTCTGAGAGACCAGAGGAGGGCAAAGATAATCAGAGACTGGCCCAACTCATAAATCGGCGTTGGATGGACTCTTACCCCCAGTTCGTAGGGTATACGCGTAAGCGGGTGCACCCAGCCAACAATCGCATTCGTGTATGCCACAGCCCAGGGAGCATTGGAGACAACCCCCCAGTCCCCATCTCCTGCAATATGGCAGCCGATGCGACCTATACCATACGAAATGGCCAAGGCAGGCGCACAGATATCGGCAGCCTGAAGCCAGGGAATTCCTTTCCGCCTGACTACCCAAGTGATTGCCAAGGCGCCGCCGAGCATGCCACCGTACCAGGTAAAACCTGCCCTACTGAGAAGAAACTTAATCGGGGACTGTAAAAAATAACTCCAGTCCTCGAAAACATAAAAGAGCCTAGCACCGATGAGCCCGCCCACAGCCGCAGCGACAATAATGGTGGAGGCAACCTCGGGATCAAAGCGGTAACGTTTCAGCTCGGACCAGACTACCCATCCAGCAACGAGCGCAGCCAGCGCCATAAGGGTGCCGAAGCTGTAAACCGTGAAGGGACCAATTTGAAGCAAAATAGGATACATTGCTGGACAGGTTTAGTTAAGTGTCAACGGTCATTCGCCAATCACCAAGTTTATATTGCCAATGGTGTATAGTAAATAGCTAAGTACGATTGACGATTGAAACTTAACGTCTTACGAGAATAAGAGTGCGTCTTATTATCCAGAGAGTCACAGAGGCTAAAGTTGTTGTCCGCGGAGACGAGATCGGCAGAATCGGACCAGGCCTCTGTCTTTTCATAGGTATCGCCAATGGGGACACGGAAGAGGATGCCAATTACCTAGCTCAGAAGTCCACAGAACTAAGAATCTTTGAGGATGAGACAGGAAAATTTAGTCGCTCCCTTTTAGATGTGAGCGGAGAGATCTTGGTCGTTTCTGAGTTTACCCTCTACGGAGACTGTACCAAGGGAAGGCGTCCATCTTTCAGCCAAGCCGCGTCCCCTGAAGAGGCGGAGAGGCTCTATGACTATTTTGTGAAGAAGCTTGAAGAGCGTGGTCTTAATGTGGCAACGGGTAAATTTCAAGCCAAGATGGAGGTGAGTACAGTTAACAGCGGCCCGGTTACCTTTATCTTGGATAGCAAATAGTGAATGGCGAATAGTAAATAGGCAAGAAAGGCTAGAAGGCCGGGATGCTAGGACGCTGGAATGCCTCTGGCTTCCCAGCCTCCCAGCCCGCTAGCATCAAAACGAAATGCCGAAACGGACCAGATAGACGAGATAGACCAGACGACGAGATGAACCAGATCGACGAAATAGACCAGATTGACCAAACAGACCAGATAGACGAGAAGACCAAATAGACTAGATAGATGAACATTGTCTTATACCAACCCGAAATTCCTCCGAACACGGGAGCCATTGCGCGGATCTGCGCGGCGACCAGGAGCCCGCTCCACCTTGTTGCACCGCTAGGCTTCAAGATCGACGACAAACATCTAAAACGGGCTGGCCTCGACTACTGGGAATATGTCGAGGTGCTCCTCCACGATTCCTGGCAGGACTTTCTCGCGAGGTACGGAGGCAGACGACTCCTTTTCTTCTCCAAGAAAGCCAAACATCCCTACACCGAGGCCCGATTTAAAGAGGACGATTATCTCGTCTTTGGCCCGGAAACGCGTGGCCTTCCGCAGGAGCTGCTCGACGCCCATCAGGAAAGGGCCTACGTCATCCCCATGATGGAAAAAAGGGTCCGCAGCCTTAACCTTGCCAACGCTGCATCCATCGTTCTCTATGAGGCGCTCAGGCAATTGGGGAGGGTTTAAAGAGAGGGAGAACCCCAAGGAGCTGACCCTCAGCTCCAAGCTTTGAGTGTGAGCTTCCGAGAAGGAGGAAGTCCGGAAGACATTCTCCCTCGAGGTTAGCAACAAGGTTGCGAAGAGCTTTTTATCACATTTTTTACAGAGAGCCCGGGGGGGACTTGACGTTTTACCTGACTTTGGTTAGTTTCTTCCACCAAGACTTAACAAGGAGGCTCTTTTCCAATGAAAACAGGGTGTTTGCTCCCTGGCCGATTAATTGGTCTACCTATTTTGTTCCTTTCTCTTCTTTTGTATTTTGGGTACACACCCTCATCTGTTTACGCTTCCGAACACAATCAGAAATCGAATAAAGAAGACGCCGAAGAAAGCAAGGAATCCTTTAACCTAATTATCTCTTACACCGACGTTACCGTTGGTCCGGGACAGGATTTTGAAATGGACGCCGAGGTTGTGAACCGGAGAAAAGATCCGGTTCATGTCTTCCTGGAGACCCAATCGGTACCGGAGGGATGGGAAGTCGGTTTTCATTCTCGATATCCAAGCTTCCCCATTCGCGCCGTCATGGTCCAGGGAAAAAAGTCCACCACCCTGGAATTCAAAGCCAAGTTGCCAGATAAAATCGAACCCGGGGATTACGAGGTCATGATAGTGGCCAAAGACAAAGCCGGCACCACGACTCAGAAGGATAAGGTGATCTTTCGCGTATCTTCAGAAAAGGTCGAGACCGGCGGACTCAAGATGGAAAGTCAGTACCCCGTCTTGAGTGGCGCCAGTAACCAGACCTTTAAATTCAGCATAGAACTAGAAAACGAGACCGACGAGGCCCTCACTACGGTCCTGTCGGCGCAGGCCCCCCCGGGGTGGAGGGTAGCCATCAAACCCCAGTTCGAAGATACCCAGATATCGTCTATTGCCCTTAAAAAAGACTCCACTGAGACTCTTAGCGTGGAGATCAATCCTCCGGTTACAGCCAAGGCAGGTGATTATCCCATCACCATCAAGGCTCGCTCAGGGTCGTTCCAGACCGAAAACAAACTGAAGATAACTCTCACCGGCACTTACGATCTCCAGGTCGGCACCCCTCCCCCTGGCAACCTGAATACATCCATCACTGCAGGAGAGAAGGCCCAGGTCGTCTTTCTCATTGGGAACGCAGGGACGGCAGCTTTACGAAATCTCTCCTTTCTCTCCACAAAACCTGAGAAATGGAATGTAAAATTTGAGCCTGAGAAGATCGACTCCCTCGAGGTGGGAGAGGTGCGAGAAGTAAAAACGGAAATTCTGGCCCCCAAGAGGACCATTGCGGGTGACTATCTCCTTGTGGTGACCTCGAATAGCCCGGACGTAAACAAATCGATCGAGTATAGGGTGACGGTCTCAACACCCACGGTGTGGGGGTGGATCGGGTTCGTGATCGTGATCCTTGTGGTCCTGGGGCTAGGGGGTGTCTTTATGCGCTTGGGCCGGCGATGAGCGCTGTTATTGAAACTACTAACCTGACTAAGCGCTACCGAGACAAGGTAGCGGTCAACGAGCTCTGCCTCAACGTCGAGCAAGGGGAGATTTTCGGTTTTCTCGGTCCCAACGGGGCCGGAAAGACAACGACCATCCTCATGCTTCTCGGGCTCACCGAGCCTACCGGGGGGCACTCCACTGTGTGTGGTTACAATCCTACGCGGCAGCCTATAGACGTAAAAAAACGCGTCGGCTACCTTCCGGAAAGTCCCGGTTTTTACGAGGACATGACCGCCGAGGAAAACCTGCTCTACATCGCTCGCCTGAATCGTATTCCCGAGATTGAGGCAAGGAAGAGGATCGGCCAGATGTTAGGCCAGGTCGGCCTTGCCGAGGATAGTCACCGCTTCGTCAGGGAATTCTCCCGTGGAATGAAACAGCGACTTGGAATTGCAGAGGTACTGACCAAAGAGCCACAGGTGGTCATCCTAGACGAGCCGACCCTTGGCATCGATCCCGATGGAGTGGTGCGCATCCTGGAGCTGATTAATGAACTCAGCCGCAAACGAGGGCTTACGATCCTTCTATGTTCCCATCAGCTTCATCAGGTGCAACAGATCTGTCATCGCATTGGAATCATTGTGAAGGGGAAGATGATCGTCCAGGGAAATCTGGAGCAGCTGGGAACCTCGATCCGCCAGGGGCGCCAGTGGAATTTTATGCTGGAGGTTGCCCGCAAAACCGACGGCCTGGAGAGCGAGCTTCGCTCGCTACAGGGGGTAGAGGAGGTGGAACAGAGAGGCGGAGCGTGGTTTCTGCGCTGTACCAAAGATTTACGGCCAGAGGTGGTTTCACTGGTTTCCAGACAAGGGCTCTCTCTGCTCCAGTTGCGCTCCGAGGATCCAACCCTGGAGGACATATACCTCAAGTACTTTCGAGAAGCATAAATGTCAGCCCAATTAACTTCGCCTAACTTCGTTTATCGCCCCTCGGTCTCCCTGCGACGTACTACCCAAGTACGCCTCAGTCGACTCGGGGCTCGCGCCTCGTTATGCTCGTTTCTTGGACCGACATTAAGTTTTCTATTTTGCACAAAATTTAGCTGGAGAGACTAAGATGGGAGTTGTTTTTTGGAAGGAACTGGCGGACCATTTCAGCAGCCGCCGTTTCATGATCCTGCTAGCCCTGATCATCCTCACGGGAATCTGGTCCACTTATTCGTCGGGTCAGGCCATCCGCCAGGATGTGGAGTCCAGTCCCAACCAATTTGTTTTTTTGTGGCTCCTCACCTCGCGGACCGAGGGCCTTTTTTCGCTTGCCACCTTTCTCGGCTTCTTCGGCCCTCTGATCGGCATTATGCTCGGCTTTGATTCCATCAGCGGGGAATATGCCAATCGTACTTTGAGCCGCGTCCTCTCGCAGCCCATCTACCGCGACAGCCTGATCAACGGTAAATTTCTGGCCGGTCTTACCACGATAGCAATCCTCTGGTTTGCGATTCTCTTGATTGTGATCGGACTCG
Organism: Binatia bacterium; assembly: GCA_036443615.1. Classification (GTDB taxonomy): domain Bacteria; phylum Desulfobacterota; class Binatia; order UBA9968; family CAXXLF01; genus JACZXR01. The sequence goes on from JAZFYO010000249.1 coordinate 7,148, forward strand.
GAATCTCCCTGCTCGGCTTCCCGCCGGACGGGGAAGAGCTCTGGCGCATGCTCATCTTTACGATAGTGGGAATCGCCTATGTCGGATTCTGGCTAGCACTGGCTATGCTCTTCTCGCTCCTCTTTCAGCGGACGGTTACCGCCGCCCTGGCCTCCCTGGCCCTTTGGCTATTTCTCGCCATCTTTATCGGAATGCTCTCGAATGTGATAGCAGGCATCATCGTCTCCAATCCATCCACTCAGGAGGAGCTGGCCCGACAGGTGACTATCGGAACATTCATCGCCCGGCTATCTCCCAGCGTTCTCTTTGCAGAAACGGTACGTATACTCCTCAACCCTGTTGCACATCTTGAGGGATTCGTGCTGGGAGCCTTCCCAGAGGGAATCCTGCCGACCCCCTTGGCCCTGAATCAAAGCCTTCTTCTCATCTGGCCTCATCTCACAACTCTGTTTGCCCTGGTCGCTGTTTGCTTTGGCATCTCCTACATAAAGTTTATGCGCGAAGAGATCCGAGCATAAGCAGCGAGGCAGCCGGTCATCTGATCTGTCTGGTCTGTCTGGTTGATCTAGTTGGTTTGGTTTGTCTGGTCGGTCTCGTCTATTTCATTCACTTGGTTTGTCTGATTCGTTTGATTTTTTCGTTGGGTTTACTGCCTGCTGCTTATTGCCTCCTGCCCGCTAGCAACAAAACGAAATGCCGAAACGGACCAGATAGACGAGATAGACCAGACGACGAGATGAATCAGATCGACGAAATAGGCGAAATAGACCAGATAGACTAAAAGGCTAGAAGACCAGATAGACCAAACCGACCAAATAGACTAGTGCCGCTTTCTCATTCTCTTCGCCGCCTCCATGATGGACTCGACGATTTTTTTGTATCCCGTGCAGCGGCAGAGATTCCCTTGCATATACTGGATGATTTCCTCCTCGGTCGGACTCGCATTTTCGTCG
>JAZFYO010000250.1:0-2197 GCA_036443615.1 Binatia bacterium
ATTGTAAATTCTTCGTGATCTTCGTGTGCTTCGTGGTATACAAATACTATCACATGTCACAGGAGCTGACGGTTTAGCAGGCCAGTGAAACCAGCCGCAGTCTCTTATCTGTTTCAGCAAGAAAGAAATATCACCACGAAGAGCACGAAGGACACAAAGTGAAATCAGGTTACTAGGATACCCTGCGGCAAGCCGCAGGGTTACCCAATAATCTATGAGCTGCCGGAAGGCAGATCTCCCTTCCGGCTCCAGGAAGAGGCATGGCCAGCATTATAAAAAAAAGCCCGAACTCCTTTGGAATCGGGCCTTTCAATTTAATCCCGGCGGCGTCCTATTCTCTCCTTCGGCAGGCTCGAGGGTGGTGATCGGCTCGACTGAGCTCGCCGAAGTCTTATCGAACCACCATGGGGCTTCGTCGTGAGTTCAGCCAAACGGCGACCCTATAGGTCCATCGGCGCTGGAGGGCTTAACGACCGAGTTAGCCCCAAGTTTTTAGTTCTTCCTTGAGCCTCTCGGCAAGCCAGATGCGGGCAAGGGTTGTAGCATCGGTCGTGCGCTGGCGGGCTAGCCTCCTCAAGACGGCTTTCATCGCAGGTGGAATCCTCATGTTAAGCTGAGCCGTATTGTTTTGAAACAGGGCTTCCCGTAAGCCCCGATCCAGGTCACTATGGTCCCCCACCACTTGCGAGACACCAGCGTCCAGACGGTCAAAAACATCGTGCTTTCTCGTCCAGCGGACAATTTCTTGGTCGCTAGCCCCTTTTCGTAAAGAAGGAATAACTCTCTTTTTATTCTTCATCTTAGACACCTCTAATAACGTCGCTTTTGCTTCTCTGTCATGCGGCTGATATGAAAAACTCTCAAGCGCCTATCGGGAAGTACTCGATAGACAATATGAAGATAGTCTCCGTCCAGGTTCCGTCCGAGCAACTCATAAACGTCCTCCAGATCACGCTGACTCCGAATCTTAAGATAACGTTCTGCCAACAACTCATAAAAATCTTGGCTCGTATATCCATGCCGTAAAGCCGAGGAAGCGAAGACTATATCCACTAATAGATTCTAGCAAATGCTATACATCTATGCAATAGCCATAAACAACAAGGCCCGACCTCTTCCGCATCTCCCACGTTGCAGCACTTGCTAAGGATTGTTATAAGGATTCAAAAGATTACAGGGAGAAAAATTATGGCACGGCAGCTTGACACGGGAGATTTGTTTCCAGAGTACACAGTTTCTATCACCGACGGGCGGAACCTGAAGATTCCCCAAGATCTAAAAGGGGGAGTATTCTGTTTTGCTCTTCTACCGCGGCGGGTGATGACCTCACTGCCGTCGGCAGTTGGCCGATTATCAGTCACAAATCGACGCCTTCAAGCAGGAAAATGTTGATATTATTGCCTTGTCCGTTGATCCTTCAGACAAAGCCAAAGAGACCGTGGAACAACAAAACCTGAAGTTTCCCGTCGCCTATGGACTTGAGGTACCCAGGGACGCAGAAAAAATCGGCGCCTTTTGGGAAGAAGGGCGAAAGATTTTCCATGCCACCAACCTTATTCTGGACTCCGACAAAAAGGTGGTAGCGGCTTCTTATAGCACGGGCCCCATCGGACGCATTGTTTCCGCCGACACCTTGGGTTACATACAGTTTCTGAAAAATAGGAAAGCACAGCAAAGCTGATTTGGATGGAGTTCCATCATGAACAAAGCCAAGGTTTTTATTTTCGCGCCGTCGGACCCGACGGGCGAGAGCCACAGGCTGCTCGAAGGGCAGGGCTGTGAGCTGGTACTGGGAAAAGCCTCCTGGGACACCCCACAGGGGGACAACGAAACCGAGATGGCCGAAATAGCCAAGGGGGCCGACGCCCTGGTTGGGACCTCCATACGGAGTTCGCCCATCACACAGAAAATCATGCAGAGTTCGAGAGTCCTCCGCATCATTGCCAAGTACACCATTGGCGTGGACGACATTGATGTCGAGGCGGCAACGGAATTGGGAATCATGGTCACTCATGCCCCGACCGAATCGAACTGGGGGGGAGTAGCGGAGGGTACCATCACCGCCATGCTCACGTTGCTCAAAAAAGTCCGCGAGCGGGACCGGCACCTCAAAGAGGGGGGGGCCTGGCGGGATTCAGGGATGCAAGGGACCTACGTCGGCTCCCGTTCAGACGGCTATCCCGGTATCACCATCGGC
>JAZFYO010000251.1:0-4754 GCA_036443615.1 Binatia bacterium
ATGACCCTCACATCACCGAATTGTCCAGTGGCACAATCACTGCCCGAGGAAGTAGCAGCCAAGGTAAAGTCTGTAACTGGTGTGACGGACGCCAAGGTCGAGATTGTCTGGGAGCCCCCTTGGGACCCGGCCAAGATGTCTGACGCTGCTAAACTTCAGCTTGGAATGTTATGATTGCTTAAATTAAAGATTAACCCCGACTCTTGAAGCGGGTACAAAGCCGATGGGGTTTCCAAAGGGGAGAAGCGGTAGCTCGCCCCTTTGGTCAAACACGGGGATTCAAACCCCGTGTTTGATATAACTTGATTGCGTGACAACTAAAACGGTGTCCGTATTGGGAAAGGAGAAGAGCCAATGGCAGGATTTGTAAAGGTGGCCAAGACCAATGAACTGTCTCCCGGCCAGGGGAGGATGATAGAGGCCAACGGGAAAAAGATTGCCCTCTTTAACGTGGACGGGTCCTTCTACGCCATTGACGATACCTGTACTCATCGAGGAGGTCCGCTTTCCGAAGGGTCGCTGGAAGAGAAAAAAATTACCTGCCCGTGGCATGGGGCATCCTTTGACGTAACCACCGGGGAAGTCCAAGGCCCTCCTGCCCCTACAGGAGTCGCGAGGTATAATGTCCGGGTTGAGGGTGGTGATATTGAGGTAGAGGTCTGATCAATTTTCATAGACCATCCCCCCACAGCGGCTAGGATCGTCCATTGAGTAAGGTTTCCCGCTGTGGGAGCCTCGCTGGATGCTCGGTCAGATGTACTTTTGTTTCACGTCGGAAAGCTAAAATCCTGAGGCCTTCCCTCAGGCCGATATAAGCATCTCGACTGCATTTATCCTCTTTGCCTTTTCTCAGCTCCTATATATTCCTTCCTCCACTAGCTACAGGTTGGCCACCAGTGCTGAGTTGTGATATTTCTAGTAGCACTGTAGCTCCTTCGGAGTTGCTCAGGTGATTTTTGAGTAAAATTAAAGGTGGCACTAAGACCGGCGAGGGCTTGAAGATGGAGGATGTGAACGAGCAGATGGAGGTGCGCCGGAAGAAGCTGCTTCAGCTCAAAGATTCCGGTGTTGCCCTTTACCCCAACGACTTCCGGCCGAAACATGTCTCGTCGCAGATTCTATCCGAATTTGGCGCCGTTTCGGACGATCACCTCCTGACCCTTCCCAAAGATTTCTCTATGGCGGGTCGCATCATGGGTATCCGTTCTTTTGGTAAGGCCTCTTTTTTTCATCTCCAGGACCGTGGGGGAAGACTTCAGGTTTATGTACGCCAAGACCGTCTAGGTAAAGAAGGCTACGATCTTTTCAAGTCCCTTGATGTCGGTGATATCGTGGGGGTATGGGGAAATCTATTTCGCACTAAGACGAAGGAGCTCACCCTGGGAGCCGAAGGTCTCCGGCTGCTCTGCAAATGCCTCCGGCCACTACCCGAGAAATGGCACGGCCTGGCGGATGTTGAGGCCCGTTACCGGCAGAGGTATGTGGATCTCATGGTCAACGGCGAGGTAAGGGAAGTATTCAAAAGACGGTCTCAGATCATCCGACTCATCCGGCGTTTTTTTGAAGAAAGGGATTTTTTGGAAGTGGAAACACCGATGATGCAATCTATCCCGGGAGGAGCTGCGGCCAGACCTTTTATCACCCATCACAATGCGCTGAATATGAACCTTTATCTTAGGGTAGCGCCGGAACTCTTTCTCAAGCGCCTCCTGGTTGGGGGGATGGAGAGGGTCTTTGAGCTCAATCGTAACTTTAGAAACGAAGGTGTTTCCGTGCGCCATAATCCTGAGTTTACGATGCTGGAGTTTTATCAGAGTTATGCCACTTACGATGATCTCATGGTCCTGACGGAGGAACTGTTTGTGACCGTCGCAAAAGAGATTTTAGGGTCTACAAAAATTACTTCGGATAATCAGGTCATTGATCTCCAGCCCCCCTGGAGGCGACAATCACTTACGGAGGCAGTAGCGGAGTATGGGAGAGTGAAGAGGGAAGAGATAGCGACCATCGAGGGACTCCGGGCGTTTGCAAAAAAGAATGCCCTGGACGTCAATACTGAGCTTCCTTATGGGAACCTTCTTGTAGAGATCTTTGAAACGGTAGTGGAACACAATCTGATCCAGCCTACCTTTGTGATGGGTTACCCCCTGGAGGTTTCGCCTTTAGCAAGGAAGGATGATGCCAATCCGGCCCTGGTGGATCGGTTTGAGCTTTACATTGGTGGACGGGAACTGGCCAATGCCTTTTCCGAATTAAACGATCCGGTAGATCAACGGGATCGTTTCCTGAAGCAGGGGGAGGCCCGGAAGGCCGGAGACGATCTGGCCAACGCAATGGATGAAGATTTCTTGCGCGCACTAGAATATGGTATGCCCCCGGCTGCCGGAGAGGGGATTGGAATCGACCGGATGATCATGCTGTTCACAGTCTCCCCCTCGATTCGGGACGTTATCCTTTTTCCATTGCTCCGGCCTGAGCACTGAGACAATTTCAAGTCCTTGGTTATGAAATATGAATTTTTCATTGGACTGCGGTATCTGCTTGCGCGCCGCAGTGAGACTTTCATTTCTCTGATCACAGTGATCTCGATTCTGGGGGTTACGATCTCTGTCATCACCCTGAATGTGACTGTAGCGGTGATGACTGGATTTGAGGAAGCCATTCGAGATCGTCTATTGGGAGTGAATGCCCACATCCTCCTGTTCAAGTCCGGAGAATATCTGGATGAATATCAGGAACTGATTCCGAAGTTAATGCAAGAAGAAGGGGTCCAGTCTGTGGCACCAACGGTCTTTGGTCAGGCGATAATCACCTCTGGAAGCCGTGTCTCGGGAGTGGTGCTCAGGGGGATCGATCCTGGCGAGAAGGATGAAGGGATTGTAGCTATCCGCCGGTTTATCACGGAGGGGAGCCTTCAGGGTCTGAAGACATTGCACAAGGTGCAGATTAAAGACCGTTATGTGGAACTGCCAGGAGTGATCCTGGGGATAAGGCTTGCAGCCCAACTCGGAGTGATGGTGGGAGAACCGATTCAGGTACTTTCCCCCTTGGGCAATCCTACTCCACTTGGTGTGATCCCGAAGGTCAGGCGCTTTGTGGTAGCGGGGCTCTTCGATTCGGGCTGGAGTGAATATGACAGTAGTCTTGCTTATATGTATCTCTCAGACGCCCAGCAGTTCTTCGAGTTGGGCGATGTGGTGACGAACATTGGGATTAGGGTTAAGGATGTGGATCAGGCCCAGGAGATTGCCAGGAGAATTCAGCAGGGATTGGGATTTCCTTATTTGACAGAGGATTGGTCTAGGCTTTGGCCTAATCTCTTTTCTGCTCTGCGTCTGGAAAGGTGGGTCTACATTCTGGTGCTCCTGCTCATGGTCCTCATTGCTGCTTTCAATATAATATCTACGTTGATCATGATGGTCATGGAGAAGCGAAGGGATATCGCCATCCTCCAGTCAATGGGCGCGACCCGCAGTAGCATCAGAAGGATCTTCCTGATCAAGGGTTGCGTGATTGGAGCGGTGGGAACAGTGCTGGGGGTGGTATTGGGGCTTGGAATCTGTCTCTTGATTCAACGGTATCAATTTATCGAGCTGCCTAGGGATGTGTTCCTGGTTTCCACTGTGCCCGTGAGTATCTCTGCTGGTTACTTTGTGCTGGTGGCCGGTGCCTCTTTTTTGATCTGTCTTCTCGCAAGCATCTATCCGGCACGACAGGCAGCGCGATTGGATCCGGTGGAGATTATTCGCTATGAGTGATGGGATGAAAATATAGTCTCTGCTCGTCTGCCCGCGGGTCAGAGTCATTGACAGGAGTCTCATGTCTGGTCTCATTCAAGTCGAGAATCTGTACAAGTCGTTTGTGGAAGGAGGCAAGGACATCCATGTCCTTCAAGGGCTTGATTTAGAGTTAGGGGAAGGTGAGCGATTGGCGGTCGTGGGAAAGTCCGGGGTGGGTAAAAGTACACTGCTCTATATCCTGGGGGCGTTGGATCATCCCAGTAGCGGTCGCGTTATCTTTCGGGAGAGGGATCTTTCAGGATTGAGCGATGAGGAGCTTTCCAATTTCCGCAACCGGGAGATCGGTTTTGTTTTTCAGTTTCATTATCTGCTCCCCGATTTTAACGCCTTGGAAAACATAATGCTGCCAGCTCTGATACGGGGTTGGGAGCGAGAGAGGGCCCGTGAGAGTGCGGCAAGGCTCATGGAAGTGGTTGGATTAAAAGACCGTGCAACCCATAAGCCCGGAAAGCTATCCGGGGGTGAGCAGCAGCGAGTGGCGGTGGCGAGATCCCTCATACTTGAGCCAACGCTAATTCTTGCAGATGAGCCTACGGGCGACTTGGACCCCCATTCCGGAGAGGAAGTGGAGAATCTTCTGTTTCGGTTAAATAGCGAAAAGGGCGTGGGTTTGGTAATAGCCACGCATAATTGGCAACTTGCGGCCAAAATCGGCAAACAAGCGGAACTTCGAGATGGGCGCCTTTTCCCCTTATAGTTTAAGGGGTTGTAGGCAGACCTTTACAAAACTCTGCGAATTTGTTAGGAAAAGCTTGATCACCTTCTTCTCTGGGCGTCAATTAGGTATCAACCATGCAAATAAAGGATTCGGTTTTGAGCTTTAAAACGATCCTTTTTCTCTTCCTATCCGCCTCTCTAATCCTGGTTTTTCCTTTTGCGATACAGGCCGCGGAGCAAACTCGGTTGAAGGATGTAAAGATCCAGGGAAATCTTAGAATCGATGAGGACGGAATT
>JAZFYO010000252.1:0-2919 GCA_036443615.1 Binatia bacterium
CTCAGCTTCGCAGAGGCTGCCAACGCCTCAGAACCAATCTTTCGCTCAGGCACGCCGGCTCCCTTTGCATCGGGCGTGGGCTGAGGGGGCTTGCTGAGCGCAACACGTGACATAGACTGCCGCAAGCACACGGTCGAGGGGTGCGAGGTTGAAAGCCGTGGGCACCCGAGCGTCCCGGTTCCCTCAGGCCCCTACCTTAGGTGATAGCACCCCGGGGCAGGATCGGGTGGGGCCCTCAAGGCACAGGCCCATTGCCCACGGTTGGAGACCTCGTACCCCGAGGAAACCAAGCAAGGCCCGGCAGGGTCGCTGTGGGAGGCCCGTGGAGCGAAGGAAGTCCCCAAAGCCCTAAGTAACAGGAATGAAAAGGGTGCAATCGCCATCTCCCCCAGTCGGACACGGTCAAAGAGACATCTCGCACCACACTTTCTGACTGAGAGCCATCATACGGTTGACACAATCGAACCTCCTCTGTACTCTGTCAGTCAATCAGTGCGTACCCATAGTCCACCTTCTCCAAAGTCGAGGAATCAATAAACCTATTTCTTTTTACAGATCATGACTGTTGAGCAGCTACCACCAAAATTCGAAAAGCGACTGTCCGACTTTCTCCAGACCATACGTAATCTATTAGGGGCGGACCTTAAGAGCGTTATCCTCTATGGCAGTGCCGCGCGCGGGGAGTTCGACACTAGACGATCTGACCTTAATTTTCTGATCGTTCTTGACCGGGTTGATTTCCACCACCTAGCCCTCCTAGCCCCGCACACCAGAAAATGGCGCCGGAAACGAATCGCTACGCCCTTGGTGTTAAGCCCCCAGTACATCGCAACCGCCTTGGACGCCTACCCCCTGGAGTTCCTTGAGATGCAGTCCGCCCGAAGAGTTCTATTCGGCGAGGACGTCCTTGCCGATATCAATCCTCCTCTCCAAGCTGTTCGACGCCAATGCGAGCAGGAAGCCAGAGGCAAGCTTCTTCATCTGCGGGAAATCCTCCTAGAGACGGCCCTGAAACCCAGGCATCTCAAACAGGCCATGATCCTTTCCGTCCCATCCTTCATCAGGATCGGGCGCCATATCCTGCGCCTCCAGGGACAGGCACCTAAGGTGCACGCCAACGAAGTGATCGCAGAATTGCGCAACAGCACTCAACTTCCGCTTCAGGGCCTTGAGGCTGCCTGGAACCTGAAGACCGGAGTTCGAAAACCCTCGCGTAGAGAAATAGCCAGCCTCTTTGAGACTTACCTCAATGATACCGCGGCGATCACGAATTTCGTGGACACCCTGAAGGTTCAGTAAAACTCAGAGCGAGAGACTAGCCGCAAACAATCGTAATCACACAAAATTAACATGATGACTCGTTGGCCCGGACTAGAAATTCGTCGGCTCTACCGAGTGGCTGTAGGGACTGTAGCCATGAGCACTCTCTTGCTGACCATACTCTCCCAAGAGGCTCTCGCTCAAACCAAGGTGGTCCCTTTCAAAAATTATGTCAGCGATTACGCCGGCGTCATTCCAGACAAAGTGGAAAGCCAATTGAACAGTCTGCTCAAGCAACTGCAGAAAAAAACCACTTCACAGATTGCGGTTGTGGTGATTAACTCGACGGAAGGAGTGCCGGCGGCTGACTATGCAGTCGAATTCGGCCAAAAACATGGAGTAGGCAAAAAGGAGGTGGACACCGGTGTGGTCTTCCTGGTTGCGGTCCAAGACCGTAAACTGTTCATCGCCACGGGCTACGGGGTAGAATCCATCCTTCCCGACGGGAAGGTCGGGAGGATCAGGGATCAATTTATTACCCCGCATTTTCGCAAGGGGGATATGGCCAGCGGGATCGTCAACGGGACGCTTGCCCTGGCGCAAGAGATAGCCAAGGCTAAGGGAGTTTCCCTCGATGCCATCGCTTCTGCCCCGAGTGGTGTCCGACCCGCCAGAAGGCGCTCTCGGGGATTCAGTCCCCTTTTGTTTTTTCTTCTCCTGCCGCTGCTTTTTGGCCGTGGCCGTTTCGGTCTCTTTCCCCTACTCTTATTAGGCGGGTTCGGCATGCGAGGCGGGAGCTTCGGGGGTGGATTCGGAGGCGGAGGATTCGGCGGTGGGCTTGGAGGCGGGTTTGGGGGTGGTATGGGCGGAGGGTTCGGAGGAGGCGGTGCCGGGGGGAGCTGGTAGCAGAGTTTTAAGTCTAGACAAGGAGAGTAGAGATGAAGAAGACTTTATGGATCGTGGGGATTACTATTGGGCTCATCGTCCTTGTGGGGATTGGAAGTTGCAGCTACCTCATCTCCTTCCGAAACCAATTTGTGACCATGGAGGAAAGCACTAAGGGCCAATGGGCTCAGGTAGAAAATGTCCTCCAGCGCCGCAGCGACCTGATCCCCAATCTTGTTAACACGGTCAAGGGATTTGCCTCCCAAGAAAAGGAGATCTTTACTAGTATCGCGGAATCGAGGGCAAAGTTGAGCGGTGCAAAATCGATCGGAGACAAGATCAATGCGGCCAACGGGATGTCTTCTGCCCTGGGGCGGTTGTTGGTCATCGTGGAGCGCTATCCAAACCTTAAGTCCAATCAAAACTTTCTGGCGCTACAGGACGAGCTCGCCGGCACGGAAAATCGCATTGCAGTCGAAAGGAAGCGATACAACGACCGTGTGCGGCTATACAACACGGGACTACGCCGGTTTCCAGGAAATCTAGTTGCTTCCTCCATGGGCCTCAGCCAGTTTCCTTATTACGAAGTGCCCAAAGAAAAGAAGGAAGTCCCAAAAGTAAAATTCTAAGAAAATCGAAGGCGGAGCGCCTTGAACTATTCTAAGGATCCAATTCTGGCGGCGATTCTGTCGGTCTTAATTCCAGGCCTGGGACAATTCTACTGCCGGCAATGGGCAAGGGGCGCTATGTTTCTTGTCGGGGCCATCATCATGA
>JAZFYO010000253.1:0-3055 GCA_036443615.1 Binatia bacterium
CCACGGCTGGAGACCTCGTGCCCCGAGGACAACCAAGCAAGCCGAATTAGGGTCACTCCGGGTGGCCCGTGAAGCGAAGGAAGTCCCCGAAGCCCTAAGTAACAGGGATGGAGAGGGAGCAATCGCCATCTCCCCCAGTCGGACACGGTCAAAGAGACATCTCGCACCACACTTTCTGACGGAGAGCCTGGGAGGATGCTTTTTGTAGGCCATGGTGAGGAGGGAATTTTAGCGGGGCCTGGGCCACCTTTTATAAAGACCAATGTGATAATTCAATGTAAACCCCGCCTCTTGAGGCAGGCACAAAGCCGATGGGGTTTCCAAAGGGGAGAAACGGCAGCTCTCCACTTTGGTCGAACACGGGGATTCAAACCCCGTGTTCGATATAACTTGATTTCTATAGAGAGTGTTTCGGGGGTGGGAGGGCACCTTCCCATGGACCGTGACAACTCATTGTGCTGCTTTGACTTCCTTCCGACGGGCGTGGAGCACAGGCTCGGTATAGCCGTTGGCGGCCTCTCTCCCCTTGAACACAAGATCCAGCGCTGCCTGAAAACCCATGCTTGTGTCAAATTCGGATGCCATGTTTTTATAGTTCAGGTCGGTCGCGTTTTGCCTGTCAACCACTTTGGCCATCCTCTGGAACGTTTCTCTTACCTGTTGCTCGGTCACAATCCCATAGTGCAGCCAGTTTGCGATGTGCTGACTGGATATACGCAGCGTGGCCCGGTCTTCCATCAACCCGACATCACGAATGTCTGGCACCTTTGAGCAGCCAACCCCCTGGCCCACCCAGCGCACCACATAGCCGAGGATTCCCTGGGCATTATTGTCCAGCTCTTGTTGGATCTCCTTCGGTGTCAACTTCCGATCCAATAGCGGTGGCGTTAGGATATCCTCCAGACTAGCGCGATTTCTGCGGGCAAGCGCCGCCTGTCTTTGTGCTACGTTGACCTTATGATAGTGCAAGGCATGAAGTGTGGCGGCTGTAGGTGATGGTACCCAGGCCGTGCTCGCGCCGGCCTCGGGATGCGCAATCTTCGTATCTACCATCTCGCGCATTTTATCCGGCATGGTCCACATCCCCTTGCCGATCTGGGCCTTTCCAATGAGCCCCGTTTCGATGCCGATATCAACGTTCCAGTCTTCGTAGGCATTGATCCATGCGTGGATTTTGGTCTCCGCCTTGGGCAGCATGGGACCCGCTTCCATGCTGGTGTGGATTTCATCGCCGGTCCGATCAAGGAAACCTGTATTAATAAATACTACTCTCTCCTTTGCCATGCGTATGGCTTTCTTTAGGTTAACCGTGGTGCGGCGCTCTTCATCCATAATGCCAATTTTAAGCGTATTCCTCCCAAGGCCAAGCGCGTCCTCTACCCTCTGAAATAGTTCTACCGTGGCTTTCACTTCTTCCGGGCCGTGCAATTTGGGTTTGACGATGTAAATGCTGCCCGTCTTGCTGTTGGTGTACTTCCCGTTCCCTTTGAGATCGTGCATGGCCGCCAATGTTGTGACCATGGCATCGAGAAACCCCTCGGGGACTTCTTCGCCGTCTTTTGTCGTCACGGCATCGGTATACATGTGAATGCCGACGTTCCGAACGAGCAACATACTTCTGCCCGGTAGCGTAAGCGTTTTTCCATCGGGGGTCGTGAAGGTCTTGTCCGGATTCAGCCTTCGGGTCATCGTCCGTCCGCTCTTTTCGAAGGTCGCTTCCAGCGTCCCTTTCATGATGCCGTTCCAGCTGCTGTAAACGTTCGTCTTGTCTGCGGCATCTACCGCTGCGACGGCATCTTCACAGTCCTCAATAGTCGTGATGGCCGCCTCCAGGAGCACGTCTTTCACCGCCGCGGGGTGCGCCTTGCCGACAGGATGGGTTCGATCAATCTGGATCTCTATGTGAAGCCCGTTGTTCTTGAGTAATACGGAACTAATATTTTGGTCCTTCCCAACAAAGCCGACAAATTTGCTACGATCTGCCAATCCGACTTGGCGCCCATCGTTAAGCGTTGCGATCAGCTGTTTTGTCGTGCCGACGTGTTTGAGCGAGTAGTGTGTGACATCAGAAAACTTACCTTGCTCAAGGCCTACGACTTCATCTAAGAATGCTTCCGTCTGGGCAACCACCCTGGTCCCCCGTGCGGGGTTATAGATTTCTCCTCTTTCCGCCCCCTTTTCTTCCGGGATCACGTTTGTTCCATAGAGCGCATCATAGAGGCTGCCCCAACGCGCATTGGCTGCGTTGAGGGCGTAGCGGGGATTGTCCAGCGGTGCGACTAATTGTGGACCCGAGACCTCTGCTATCTCGGGGTCCACATTCGCCGTCGTGACCTGGAAACCCTCACCTTCGGGTTCTAGGTAGCCTATCGTTGTTAAAAATTCCCTGTACTCCTTCCCGTCTATGGGTTTACCTTTTCTGGCCAGGTGCCATGCGTCAATTTTCTTTTGCAGCGCATCTCGCTTTTCCAGAAGATGACGGTTCTTAGGGGCCAGATCTTTAACGATCTCCTCGAAAGATGTCCAAAATGTGTTTGGATCCACACCCGTGCCGGGCGCAATCTCGTCTCGCACTAATTGATACAGTCTTTCATCAATATTTAGTCCGCCTACCTTGACTGTTTTGGCCATTGGCTATCTCCTTCGTTCTGGCTTTTCTTCCGATCGGTCAGAGGACAGGAACTTTCTTTTTCCTGGCTCTACGTCAAGAATTGAAAGTTGCCTCTGAAAACATGGGTGCCCCTCATGCCTTCGAGGGCCTCTGAGGCAACCCAAGAGACTGTGCTGCCCCCTAGATTCGTGGTTTAAAGAGGAAAATACCCGATAAGGACGTGATATTACAACCTCAGGCCTGCGTTCAAAGAGACCGGTGTGCTAGGCGAGGTTGCTAGGATGACGACGTAGAGAAGAGATTCTTTTAGATGGCCTAGAGCCCCCCCTCACTTTATAAAAAACCCTAGGGATTGGTTGGTGTAGTGAAAGAGCGGTCCCCAGAAGATACCTAACAAGACGGTTGGGATGGTGAGGATCAGGAGAAGGGGAAAGACGGCAGGGG
>JAZFYO010000254.1:0-12924 GCA_036443615.1 Binatia bacterium
TTGATATAGGAAAGACATTCTTAAACCGTTTCCTCCGTCTTTAGATAGAAATCAGATATTAGATTCTTATCGATAAAATGTTCAACAGAACGATTTCAACAAAGTTTTTTGCGCCAAGACGCCAAGACCGCAAAGATTTTCTTTTCGCTTTCTACCTTGGCGTCCTTTGCGCCTTCGCGCGAGAATGTTCTTATCCGATTTCTCTTTCTTATCGCGCCAAGCCGCCAAGACCGCAAAGATTATTCGTTCTCGTTCTTCCTTGGCGTCCTTTGCCCCGTGGAATAGCGCTTCGGGCGAATAACTATATCTTGGTCGAGTTGGTTTTCCACGGGGCGAGTCATCGTTTATCCAATTCCCCAAACCCAAATTCAACGGAAAATTTCACATATGTTTGGTTAGGTTTAATCCCTCGTTCCCGTCTTTGATGCAAGTCTCAAGCTCCTACTCCACCAGGGTGATCTTATCGAGTAGGCGCTGGTAAAAAAAATCGCAGAAGCCTGGCCCTTTGCCATTGTAACTCCTGCGATTCAATTCTGGCAGGAGGGGTGAGTGCCCCTCTGGCATTAGCGGTAGAGCAACGGCATTTACTTCTCGGGTCTCCCGCGCAATTCCTCTTGAGCTATTTGTGACCCTCGATGTAACTAACGATGTCCTGAACCGTTTTGATTTTTTCCGCATCCTCGTCAGAGATCTCCAGCTCGTACTCCTCCTCCAAGGCCATCACCAACTCAACAATATCCAGCGAGTCAGCCCCCAGGTCCTCAAGAAATGACGCCTCCGGTGTCACCTCATCTTCACTCACGCCCAGCTGCTCACAGACAATCTCCTTTACCCTCGCCTGAATAGATAATGCCATCTCTAACCTCCTATTGGGCTTTTCCCCTAAACATACAATCCACCATTCACGCTGATCACCTGTCCCGTGATATAACCGGCACCCGGGCCCGCCAGAAAACAGATCGCCTCTGCCACATCGTCACAGGTCCCAAATCGTCCCAATGGAATGGAATCCAAGAATCCCTGTCGGGCCTCGGGACTGAGTCTAGCAGTCATCTCGGTGTCAATAAACCCCGGTGCCACCGCGTTAACTGTTATCCCTCGGGAGGCCAGCTCACGTGCCATGGCCCTGGTAAAACCGATGATTCCAGCTTTTGATGCGGCGTATACAGATTGCCCCGCGTTACCCATCTGCCCCACCACGGATGTCAGGTTAACAATTCGGCCGTATCGCTCCCGGATCATTTTCCTACACACCGCCTTGGTACAATGAAAAGTCCCTCTAAGGTTTGTCCCGATAACTTGATCCCAATCCTCCGCGCTAACACGAACCAATAGATTGTCAGACGTGACCCCCGCGTTGTTGACTAGGATATCAATTTTTTTATGCTGGTCAACGATTTTTTTCACCGCCTCATCTACCTGATTTTCCTGAGCCACATCGAAAGGACAAAGCTGACCTGCCCCCCCTTCCGCCAATATCCCATGAAGAGTCTCCTCGGCCGCAGCTTTATTTTCCCGATAATTAATCAAGACCTCGGCCCCCAACCGGCCTAGGGCGGCCACAATGGACCTTCCGATACCCCGGCTTCCACCAGTAATTAATGCAATTTGTCCTTTTAAATCCACTAGGGACCTGAATCCGTCACAATGCTCTCGATGTCCGCAGGGTTTTCGACCTTTTTTACCTCCAAACTAGGGTCAATCCTCTTTATCAGTCCACTTAGTACCTTTCCCGGCCCAATCTCCAAAATTCGATGACACCCCAAACCCTCCATGTGCTGCACCGACTCTTCCCACCGAACAGGGCAGACCACCTGTTCCACCAGCAGGGGCTTAACTCTGTTCTGGTCTAAATTTACCGCGGCCTCCACATTAGTGATAACCCCGATCATAAAAGGTTGCACTGGTACGTCGGTCAGCACTCGCCCCAACCCCTCCGATGCCGGAACCATCAGGGGACAGTGAAAAGGGGCGCTCACCGGAAGCTCCAATGCCCTTCTGGCCCCTTTCTCCCGGGCCAATGCCATGGCCCGACGAACTGCGCTTTTCCGCCCCGCAATGACAATCTGCCCGCCACCGTTAAAATTAGCCGGGGCCACCACCTCCCCGTTACAGGCCTCATCACAAACCGATTGGATCTCTTGAACCCCCAACCCCAGGATCGCCGCCATCGAACCCTCACCCTGAGGCACGGCCTCCTGCATTAATCGACCACGCTCCTGCACGATCCTCAGGGCATCCTCAAAACTGAGCGCACCCACGTAGACCAGCGCACTGTACTCTCCCAGGCTGTGCCCGGCGGCGCAAAAGGCCCTAACGGGAGACTCCGACTCTAGTACCCGGAAGGCAGCCACCGAGACCGTAAGGATAGCCGGTTGGGTATTCTCGGTAAGCTTGAGTTCAGCGTCGGGTCCTGAAAAGCACAGACGTCTTAATGGGCAGCCTAAGACCTCCTCTGCCTCCATAAAGACCTGCCTCGCCACGTCAAACTGATCGAAGAGCTCCTTCCCCATACCTACATACTGGGAGCCCTGTCCAGGAAAGACAAATCCTACCTTATCCTTTTCCCCCACCTTTTGTCTCTCTTCCTTCCTCTTGAGTAACGGGCTTCTCTCCGAAGGTCTCAATTCTTGTTTTGATCCCGCTCCAGACCCGGCGGGGAAATTTATTTTCCCTCCCAACCCCTATCTGCTTAAAATTCTCCAACGAATCTACGACGTGACGGTTGACGTCGTGAGACACCGTTTCTTTCGCCACACGGATAGCGTTTTTAATCGCCTTAGGAGAGGCCCCGCCATGGGCAATGATGGCCACCCCAGCCAAACCCATCAAAGGAGCCCCGCCATACTCTGCATCATCCAGGCGGGTGTAGGCCCGCTGCAGCGACTTTCGAGCTAGCAGAATGCCTAGGCGGGTTAGGGTGTTTGAACGGAAGGCTTCTTTCAGCACGCCCAAAATAAAGCTCGCAAGTCCTTCCATGGTCTTGAGGGTCACATTACCTGTAAACCCATCGCAGACCACTACATCGACCCTGCCGTTGGTAATATCCCTGCCCTCTACATAGCCAATACAATTCAAATCGGTGGAGCTCAGCTGTTCGCTGGCAGCCCGTGTCAGCTCCGTCCCCTTCCCCCGCTCCTCTCCATTACTCAACACTCCCACACGGGGCTGGGCAATACCGAGAGCCCTCTCTGCATAAATTGAACCCATCAGCCCAAACTGAACCAGGTGGTGCGGTTTACAATCCGTGTTTGCCCCTGCATCGATAATCACCGTCCCTTTGCCTCGAGAGGGAACAACAACCAAGATGGCCGGCCGCTCCACCTGGGGGAGATTTCCCAAGACAAACATCCCCGTGGCCATCATGGCCCCCGAGTTTCCCCCGCTAACCACAGCATGAACCTCTCCCCGTTTCATCAACTCACAGGCCACCCTGATCGAGGAATCTTTCTTCTTGAGGGTACTGCCTGGAGATTCACCCATGGCTATCGTCTGAGAGGAAGACACCAGTTGGATGGGCAGATTGTGGGAGGAGTGGCGCTTCAGCTCTTTTTCCACCACGTCCTGATTGCCCACAAGGACGATCTCTACCCCAAGCTCCCTGGCTGCTAGCACCGCGCCTTCAACCACGGGACCTGGGGCACGGTCGCCCCCCATCGCATCAACGGCAATTCGCAACATGGACAAAAAGGACTCTAGGCCTCTTCGGTAGGAATCACAGGTCTACCCCGGTAATGGCCACAACTGGGGCACACCCTGTGCCGAGGGATGGTCTCACCACACTTGGTACACGTGCTCCACTGGGGTGCCACCAGGGCATCATGGGACCTGCGTTTGTTTTTCTTAGACTTTGAGGTTCTTCTCTTAGGTACAGGCATCTTATTCCTAGCCTGCCTCACATTGGCAGGAAAACCACACAGAAATACAAATGAGGGCTATCTGCCCAACCTCAGGTTTCGGGAAAAGGCCTTCCGCGGATCTCCCGACTGAGAGTCGCACAGACAGGACTCACTATTGAGGTTCACACCACAACCCGCACAAAGCCCACGACAGCGCTCGTCACAAAGCGGACGCATCGGGAGAGCCAAAAGCAGCTGCTCTCGAATATACGATGAAAGATTAATATCCTCGGCCGAATAGAAACTCAGCCCCATCTCGTCCTGGTTTAGCCCTCTACTCTTAGCCGGTAGAGGCTTGGGGGTCAAGATAAAATCAAAGTTTTTGGTCGTTGGGAAGGAATAGGTTTTGAGGCAGCGGCTACAGGTTCCCTCGATTGTCCCTCCAAACCAACCCTGAAAAAAGATATCCTGGCCAGATCGGTAATAAACAAGGCTGACATCGAGAGACGGAGGAAACTGGAAATCCCTGCCCTTTCCGTCGGCATAAATCCGGTTTAGCTCGTCTATCTTTTCAGAAAAGCTGATCTCCTTTGGGGATTCGGCGATCTGACTTATAGCGATCTTCAAGGGCAAACTCCGATTTGCAAAAATCAATCACTAAGTATAATGATTTTACTCCCTTTGGTCAAGAAAGAGCGACCGACGGGAAAGCCAAAAGCCTCTGGTTTTTTAGACACTTCCGAATATTAAAATGAAGTTTAATCCATTCGGGCTTTTACCTATACGATTGATCCGGCTCTACTGTAAAATGTGTGATGAAACGTTCATGGCAACCTTGTTGTCATCTTCCCTGAGAACCACTTTCCTCGAGAGAGAAAGCCTTCCGGCATTCCTCCCCCTCGGCTCAAAGTGACGGGCGTGGATTTCCGAGAGGGAGGATCGCTCAGGGAGAGTCCACTCAACCCTGCTTATGGCCGAAAGAATAAGGGATGCTCTGTCCGAGTGAATTCAGGGACGGATTTAGAGCAGTAGTTTTTGCCCAATCGCCGTCTCCCGATTGGGCAAAACAGATATTCTCTGCGAACTCAGCGTCTCTGCGGTTATTGCTTAATTTGTTCACCGCGGAGGCGCAGAGGACGCCGAGGGAGGGCTTTTTTTGTTTCTCGGGAGACGACGACAAACAAAAAGATCCTCCGAGTGGTAGGAAGGCCGGAAGGTTTACTTTCTCGTTATCCTTGACAAGTTAAGGTAGAGAGACTAAAAATAAAATGCCATTATCAACTTCCTCTTAGAGTCTACTCCAGTTGCTGACGGCGAGGTCATCCCAACCATCCCAATGTCCCTTCCATTGAGTTAACCTGCGAGAATTCAATGGTAGAAGTATCCAGTCTCACAAAATACTACAGTGACTTTCGGGCACTCCAAGACGTCTCTTTTACCGCCCACAGGGGCCAAATCCTTGGATTCTTAGGGCCGAACGGCGCAGGCAAAAGCACGACCATGCGGATTATCGCAGGGTTCATGCCAGCTACCGAGGGAACCGTCGTCGTGGAGGGTTTTGACGTCTTCAGGGAATCCCACGAAGTACGTCGACGTCTAGGCTACCTCCCAGAGAATCCCCCCCTCTACCCGGACATGACCGTCAGCTCCTATTTGAAGTTTGTCGCACGCATCAAGGGAGTCCCCCAAAAACAGATTTCCGCAACCCTGGATGCAACGCTTGAAAGATGCTCCCTGGAATCTGTTGCCTATCGCCTCTTGGGCCATCTCTCTAAAGGCTACCGCCAGAGGGCGGGGTTGGCCCAGGCCCTTATCCACAACCCACCGGTATTGATTCTTGACGAACCTACACTTGGGCTTGACCCAAAGCAGATCATCGAGATCCGCAGTCTGATCAGAGAACTCTCTGGGGACCGAACGGTGATTCTTTCCACTCACATCCTCCCGGAGGTTTCCCAAATCTGCGACAAGGTCGTGATCATTAACGAGGGAAGGGTGGCCGTGGAAAAGAATCTCGAAGAGCTGACCCAAGGTAGGACCCTGGAGGAAGTTTTTGTTGACTACATCTCCAAGGATATGAAGGAAAAAGAGACAGAGGGAGAGGAACACATCACCCTAGAGGACCCCATCACCCCATGAGAAACGTCATCACAATTGCGGGAAAGGAGGTCCGTTCCTTCTTTGTCTCCCCCATTGCCTATGTCGTGCTGACAGGTTTTCTCCTCCTGGGCGGATGGTTCTTCTTCAATCTACTGTTCCGGTTTACCTATACCTTAACCTTATATACCAGCTTCCGAATGTCCCAGGCCATGGCCGGCATAAACCTTAATGAACACGTGATGGCCCCCCTGCTTCACAACCTCATCATCATTCTTGTCATCCTGGTCCCGACCATCACGATGCGGAGCTTTGCCGAGGAGAAGAAAAGCGGCACCTTTGAGCTACTCCTGACCTCCCCACTAACGATCAATCAAATTGTGATGGGCAAATTCCTGGGCTGCCTTTTTTTTCTGTTCGTTATGATCCTGGCAACTGGCGTCTATCCTGCCATCCTTCTTATCTTTGGAAACCCTGAGACTGCTGTTATGGCCTCGGGGTATCTGGGCCTTTTCCTTGTAGGAGCCACGTTTGTCAGCATAGGGCTCTTGACCTCTTCGCTCACAGAGAATCAAATCATAGCCGCAGTATCATGCTTTGTGATCCTGTTGCTTCTCTATGTTCTCTCCTGGCCGGCAGACACCACCGGAGCTGTTGCAGGCGACCTTTTGAAATACCTGTCCGTCATCGAACACTTTAGCGAAATGGTCAAGGGAATCATCGATACGAAAGACCTTGTCTATTTTCTTACCCTCATCGCCTTTTGCCTCTTTCTTACCCAGCGCTCTGTAGAGTCTTCCCGCTGGAGATAAGCATGGGCAAGACGTCGCAAATATCTGGCTTTGTAGGTTTAATCCTCTTCCTTTTCGGGATCGTCGCCCTCCTGTTCACTAAGAACATCGGAGACTACTACGTTCTAACCCACCTTGTTCTCGGCCTGATCCTCCTTCTATTCTATATATTCTCACGAGGGGCCCTTCTCTTCGGATCTCTCAGCCGGCGCTCCACACGGCATGGAATCCATTCGGTGTTCTACTCCCTTATCTTCCTGGGTATCATAGTTATGCTCAACTACCTGGGCGCGAGCCATACCTATCGTTGGGACCTCTCAGAGGACAAGATCTTTAGCCTGTCACCCCAATCGATCAAGGTCATAGGTGAGCTTAAAAAAGATCTCGAAATATTTGCCTTCTTTCAGCGCGGAAATAATCGCAGCATGTCTAATCGTATCAAGAGTTACACCTATCTTTCTCCCAGGATCAAGTTCCGTGTCATAGACCCGGATCGCAACCCGGAGATGGCAAAGCGTTTTAAAATTCAAAATTTCAATACCCTTCATCTTCGCTATGGTAAAGACTCCACCAATCTCAAAGAAACCACCGAAGAGGCTATTACCAATGCCATCATTAAGCTTACGAGGTTAGGCAAAAAGGTTGTCTATTTCGTCACGGGGCACGGGGAACCCAAAATCGATGACCGTAACAATGACCGGGGATATGCCTCAGCCAAAGAGGCACTAGAGAACGAAAACTATCAGGTCAAGGAGATACTACTTCCAGCGGCCGGAAACATTCCAGATGATGCCTCGATGGTGATTATCCCAGGACCGCAAAAACCCCTCTTAGACCATGAAATTCAGGCCCTCAAAGAACATATTAAAAAAGGCAAGGGGCTCTTTATTTTACTCCCTCCGCCTGAAAGCGATATCTTGAATGATTTTCTCCGTGACTGGGGAATACAGATCGGAAACGACATCGTGATCGATCAGGTGATTCGTCTTTTTTCCGGTCCATCGTTAGGAGTCCGGCCCATTTCCAACACCTACAATACAACTCATCCGATCACACGAGGTCTTCGAGAAAGAACCATCTACCCTCTTGTGCGTTCCGTCACTCCAGCAGAGACAATTAAGAAGGGGCTGGAGTTGACCTCTCTGGTCCAATCCGGCTCAACAAGTTGGGCGGAAAGCAATGTGGACGAGGTGTTTAAGGAGGGAAAGGCCGCCTTTGGGCCAGGTGACAAAAAGGGCCCGATCTCAATCGCGGTTGCAACAACGGCAAAGCTAAAAAATATCGGGGTCGATAAAGAAGGCACCGCGAAAATAGTCGTCCTTGGGACTGCAGGGTTTGCCAACAACCGTTTTATACGTATCCTCTTTAATCGGGACCTATTCCTTAATATCAGCAACTGGCTCGTCGGCCAGGAGGAATTCATTTCCATCCGTCCGCGATCGCTTCGATCTTCGCGAATCCAGCTCACCAAAAATGAAGGTAGCGTGATTTTCTACCTCTCCTTCCTCTTCCTGCCCGAGATCCTTCTGATCGTCGGCATTGGCGTGTGGTGGAAAAGGAGGTAAGGGATGCGCCTCAGAAACACCCTGGTGCTCTTCAGTGCGTCCATCCTCCTCGGTACGTATATTTACTTCTTCGAAATAAATAAGAACCTTGGCGAAAATGGTAAAAGACTCCTAGACTTTAGTGAAGATGAAATCGAGGCCATCGTCCTGAACTATCAAGACCAAAAAATCGGACTTAATAGGCTGATTTCAGGGAAGTGGGTGCTGACCCACCCCCTTCAGTACCCCGCAGACGAGTCTGTGATCCGCCAGGTCCTCTCTGCCCTATATGCCAGCGAGGTCAAAAGGGTCCTTGAGGAAAATCCCAGCAAGAAAGATCTCGCGACGTTCGGTCTGGACAAGCCCTATATCAAACTTTTAGTCACGGGCAAGAAGGGCAAGGCTCTTCCGGCAATCCTTGTCGGGGACAAGACACCTGTCGGTCGCTCGGCCTACGTCAAACGGGAAAACGACCCTGCCGTGTTGTTAACGAGTACCTTGCTTCGGTCGAGCCTAGAAAAAAAACTCTACGATTTCAGAGATAAAGGGATCCTACAAGTCGACCCCGAGAAGGTAGCAAAACTCACGATCCGAAATGGAAAAGAACTGCTCGTTTTGGTCCGTGGAGAGGGTGAGGATTGGAGAATAGAAGCCCCACAGAAAGGGAAAGCCAAGCCAGGAGCGGTGTCCGCCTATCTCTCGACCCTCACTCGACTTAGGGCCCAGGGATTCGTTGATCACGAGTCAGGAGATCTAAAAAAATACGGGCTCAAGCCCCCCTCGCTGAAAATCTCGTTTGAAGGAAAGCTAGCTGAAACAATCGGGGATCTCCTGATAGGAGAGAATGCCAGCGGAGAGTATTATGCAAAACGGGCGGAAAACCCGACCTTATACACGATCGACAAGCTCTCATATACCCAGGTTCGCAAGACGGCCGCCGATTTTTCCGTGGGAGAAAAGAGCGACCCAAATCCTACCGGTCCATCAAAAGAGTAAGCCCCCTGGCTTCCTCTAAGCCAACGCCTTTGAACCGGGAGCAAGTCTCTCTTGAGAATCGCAACGCTTTCTGGTAACGATCTTCTGTCACACAATGAGTCTACCACTTCACTTAAAAGAAAAATGGGACGGTAAGCGCTACAACTCCTTCAGACATATTCTAAAGGAGAACTTCCACGCCAGAGTCCATAAGGTCGGCCTCAGGGCTGATTTCACCTGCCCAAATCGGGATGGGCTGATCGCTGTCGGAGGATGCATCTACTGTAACAACGCAAGCCACACCTGCCCCTGACTGGTTGGCGAACAAGGTCGGCATGGTCACCGAGATCCACAGAGAACTAGAGCGGAGGGATACCTGGCAGGGTAAGGTATTAATGAAAGGGCACACCTTGAAAGCTCAGGAACACTATTCAAGCGACTTGCTGGAGGGCACAGCGCCATGAACGGACATCTCCGTCTGATCCATGCCGCCTTACCAACCACCGTGGATCTCCGTGTGGTCGTACCAGAAAATCACCCTTCCACCCCCAACCTCGGGTCGGAACGTGTGGGATCAGGGACGCTTGTGGATCCGGACGGATATATCCTCACGGTCAATTACGTCGTCATAGGAGCAGAGACGATCACTGTCACCCTGTCCGATGGAGAACAATTCCAAGGTAAGCTGGTAGCTCAGGACTTCGAATCAGGCCTGGCCCTGGTCAAGATTCAAGGCCGAGGGCTTGCCTTTATGCGACCGGCTGGCCTCGAAGAGCCCACACCCGGCCAGGCTGCCTTTATCGTTGCCAGCAGCGGTGAGACGGGAAGGAGAGTCAGCGGCGGTTACGTAACCTCGCTGGCAAGCTATGATGGTCAATGGGAATACCTGTTGGAAAAGGCGATCCACCTTACCGCCTTAAATCCTGGCTTTGGGGGTGGAGCCCTGGTAGACTTTAAAGGACGTTTGATAGGCGTAGTTTCTCTCAATTTAAACGAGGTTGCGAAATTGTCGTTGGCCATCCCCATCGGGTATTATGTGCGCCACGAGCAGGAACTAAAACAGCACGGGAGAGTGCGCAGCCGCGTCCCTCGATCCTGGTTGGGGTTTTATCCCCAGTCCTTCGCGGGCCACATTGTGATCGCTGGCGTCATCCCGGGCGGACCTGCAGAGAAGTGCGGAATGCGCGAGGGGGACATCATCCTAGGGGTAGAAAAGAAAAAGGTGATGTCTCGTCAGGAACTTTACCGCGAGATCTGGAAGAAGAGGCCGGGAGAACGCATCTCGTTCCGCGTTCTGAGAGAGGACGAATCGGTCAACCTAGACGTGATCAGCGAAGACCGCTGGGATTTCTACCGAAATTAAGGAAAAATACCGCCCCTATTCCTACCGCCATCCCGATAAGAGAATGGCCAAGCATCTCACTCCCTATCGAGTCATTTATGGTGACACCGATCAAATGGGGGTAGCCTACTATGCCAATTATCTGAAGTGGTTTGAGATGGGCAGGACGGAGTTACTCCGGGAGATCGGAGTCCCCTACACCTCCATTGAGGTGAAGGGACTGTATTTCCCGGTAACCGAGGTTTCCTGCCGCTACTATAGACCCGCCCGTTATGATGAGCGGCTCATGATCGAAACCATTCTTACATCACTGGGTGGGGTTACCATGACTTTTTGCTACAGGATTTATCGTCAGGACGATGAATTCCTCATCGCCTCAGGCTGGACGAAGCACGCCTGCGTGGATCGGCAGGGGGAGGTCGCCAAGATGCCACCGAACCTGAAGGATATGCTCAAAGCAGCCGTTTCGCCTTCGCCTTCCAACACCAGGCTAAACGAAAGGGCAAGGGAAACGCCTCACTGAGGCTGTCTTCGGGCCTGCCGAGTTTCTTCCACTTCTGCTTTTGAGGTTCTATGGGTTTATGGTTGCCATCTGCCACCATTGAACACATCAAGGATTCTACCGATGAACACAAAGGATTCCATACGTCGTAAAATCTGGGGTCTCTTGAGAGAAAAAAAGGTAACTCGATTTCCCGGCGCAGAAGGAAGAATACCCAATTTTGTCGGAGCCGAAAGTTGTGCCCGTCTCCTCGCACAGTCTCCCCTCTGGAAGAAGGCCAAGACCATCAAAATCAACCCGGACTCCCCGCAGAGGGCAATCCGCCAAAGGGCCCTCGAGGAGGGAAAGATTATCTACATGGCCGTACCCAGGCTCCACTCCCTGAAGCCTTTCATCGAGCTGGACCCGCAAAGTCTGAAGGTTTCTCCGTTCTGGGCTTCATCCATCAAGGGAGCTGCAAAACACGGTAGGGCCTCGCTTTTGAGCGACGTCAAAAAAATTGACCTGATTGTCTGTGGGTCCGTCGCCGTCAATCATAAGGGGGCACGGGTAGGAAAAGGTGGAGGATACTCGGACTTGGAATACGCACTGCTAAGGGAAGAAGGGAAAGTCGACGCAGAGACCTCCATCGTAACGACCGTCCATCCCCTGCAAATTCTTAAAACGGAGATGCCCATGACAGACCATGACATCCCACTGAACGCCATCATTACCCCTGAGAAGGTGATGCATCTTAAGCCGCGCTACCAAAAACCACGGGGCATTTACTGGGACAGCCTTGCGCCAGAGAAGGTCCGATCCATTCCTGTATTGAAGGCAAGAAAGCGCTAGAGGGCCATCCCTTTTTCCATCTCCCGGAGCAGGGCAATGTTGTCCGAATGCCCGGTCATATTGGCGGTAACCATGCCGCGAATCGGTTTTCCAAAGAGATAGAAGTCACCCACGATATCTAGAATTTTGTGGCGGGCCAGCTCATTGGAGAATCGAAGCTCTGTGTTAACGATCTTCTCCTCGTCAATCAGAATACAATTGCTGAGCTTGCCACCATTCACCAAACCCATCATTTCCAGCTTCTCGATTTCCTTGACAAAGCCAAAAGTTCTGGCCGGGGCGATCTCTTCCTTGAACGACTCTGAACCTTTAAAGATATAGGTGTATTCCTGCATGCCGACAGGATTAGGATATTTGAGCATGTATCGCACCCCAAAGGTCTCTGCGGGCTCTATGGAGATCCACTCGCCGCCTTCGGCGCCAACCCGGTAGGTTCGATCAACCACAATCTCCGACCACTCCTCTTCCTGCTCCGCTATTCCCGCCTCATCGATCAGATGACAAAACTCCAGGGCAGAGCCATCCATAATGGGTATCTCGCCCTGCATCTTGACTAGAAGATTGCTGATCCCATAGGAGTGCAGCACGGCGAGAAAATGCTCCACTGTCCCGACCACAATTCCCTTTGCCTGAAGCGACGTCGCATAGCCGGTGGATCGAACGGAATGAAGATGGGCTCGGACTGTTGCATCTGCCGAAAGGCCGCTGAAAAGAATACCGCTATGGGGCGGGAGCGGATGGAGGAGCACTCCGGTTTTAACTCCTGTATGGAGCCCCTGACCGCTAATCACCACACTTTTTTTCAGCGTCCTCTGCCTCAAACGTCCGTCCCTAGCTTTCCCGGATTTCGAGGTCCCAGAGCCCTGGCGGCCTCTTCCTGTCCTCCGTGCCTTACTCCCTTTCGCGATCTTTGCCACAGGCCGCTCCCCAAAGGCGCGCTGAACCGTTTCAAGCAAGACGTCCAGCGACAAGGGTTTTTCAATAAAGTCAAAGGCGCCAAGTT
>JAZFYO010000255.1:0-15131 GCA_036443615.1 Binatia bacterium
GCTGCCAGCCAGAAAGATCGTTCCACTCATCCGATATTCGGATCTGTCTCAATCCGTTAGCAGCCAAACGCTCTATAAAGAGTCGGTAAACCGACTGCGGGGTAATTTCAAAATTGTTGAACCTCCCTGCGATGAGTCGAAGGGGGGTCTTGGTGATCCGTTGCGAAACGAGCCTAATACGTTCCCAAGGGTCTTCCCGGAGTTCACGGACGCATTTCTTGAAGTGAGAGCTGGATATCAGCTCTATCGCCTCAAATCCTGCATTGTCCATCCGCTCCGCGACGGAGAGCATCATCCCTGTGGTCATCCGTTCTGCCCACAGGCTCTGTTGCCCGTCGCGAAGAGTGGTGTCGACAAAACCAATCTCGTTCACATGCCCTCCCGTGACGCTATACGGAAAACTGGTCAAGCTTGCTCTCGACCCAGCACGTATTCACTTCTCCCTCCATGTAACCGAGCTGATCCAGCAGAAAACGCAAAAACGGAATGGTCGTGTCCACGCCACTTACAACAAAGTTGTCCAACGCGTGGCGCATACGCTCCACCGCCTCCCGCCGGTCGGCACCTTGGGTTATAAGCTTTGCGAGCAATGAATCGTAATAGGGGGGAACGAAATATCCCGGAAAACAATGGCTATCAACTCGTATGCACGGTCCCTCGGGTGGAATCCACTCGACGATTGAACCGGGACACGGGCGAAATCCGTCTTGGGGCGACTCCGCATTGATCCGACACTCCACGGCATGCCCCGTGAACCTCACATCCGACTGAGAGAACGCAAGCGGATTTCCATCGGCGATACAGATCTGTTCCTTCACCAAATCTATGTCCGTGATCATCTCGGTCACAGGATGCTCGACCTGAATTCGCGTGTTCATCTCGAGAAAATAGAATTTTCCACTGTCCTGATCCACAATAAACTCTACGGTGCCGGCGTTTTCGTAACGCATCTCCTTTGCTATGGTCACCGCGGCACGCTGGATCTCCTCCCTGAGATGATCCGAGATGCACGCTGCGGGGGCTTCCTCTATGAGCTTTTGATAGCGGCGCTGAAGTGAGCAGTCACGCTCGCCGACATGAATCACATTCCCAAACCGGTCACCGAGAATCTGGACCTCAATATGCCTTGCGTTAGGAATATAGCGCTCGACATACAGGGTCTCGTCGCCAAAGGCCCCACGCGCCTCCGCAGTGGCCGTCTCGAAGGCCTCTTTTAGCTCCCCCTGATCTTTCACGATCTTTATCCCGCGCCCCCCACCACCTGCGGCAGCCTTAAAGAGAACGGGAAACCCGATCTCATTTGCTATGGCAAAGGCCTCTTGGATGTCCCTGACCTTTTCAGAGCCGGGCACTACTGGTATTCCATACCCGCTAACCATGGCTCGAGCCAACAGCTTATTGCCCATCTTCCGGATATGTTCGACACGCGGCCCAATGAACGTCAGTCCATACTGCGAACAGGCCTCGGCCAACTCAGGCTTCTCAGCGAGAAATCCATATCCAGGGTGAACGGCATCAGATCCCGTCCCGGTTGCCGCAGCGATGATAGCCTCAACCCTCAGGTAGCTGTCTGCAGAGCGCGCTGGTCCGATGCAGACCACTCGATCGGCCACCTTCGAAGGCAGGCTTTCCCTGTCAGCTTCCGAGACCGCAACGACCGACTCTATTCCCAAGGCTCGACACGCCTTGATGATCCGGACGGCAATTTCTCCTCGATTCGCCAGCAGAATACGCGAGATGGTCATCCCGACGGACCTTTGCCAACCGCCCTCCCCTCTGGTCTGACCAGAAAAAGTGTCTGACCATACTCCACAAACTGGCCGCTCTGGACGCAGATTTCTTGAACGACGCCCCGCACACCGGACTTGACGGCGTTGAAGACCTTCATCACTTCGATGAGGCCTACGGTCGTGTCCTCGTCTACGAGCCCTCCCTCCTCGACGAACGGGGGTGCCCCTGGTTCCGGAGTTATATAGAACGTTCCCAGTATCGGTGCGGCAATGGGTACGGTCACCTCTTTAATGCTGGCCCCTTTTGGCTTCGCAGCAAGCTGGTCGACTTCCTTATCGGCCTGTACTTTACCTACTTTGGGCGCTTGCCTTGGGGAAATTTCTGGACCAGCTGAAGCCTCAAGCGCAGGCTTGTCTGGAGCACTGCCCCCGGATCCCCCCTTGCTCACGGTCAGCCTCAGATCCCCCATCTGAAGTTCCAGGAAGTCAAAATTCGATTTCTCTACCAGATCCAAGATCTGGAGCACTTCGTCTTCGGTCAATTCCGTAACGCTACCCTCCAATCCGTATGCAGGGGTCGCTCCGACAGCGCCGATCTCTACCAGACAGCACCAGCTAGGAACGCAACGCCCTGCGGTCAGTTCAACGAGATGAAAATGGAAGCCAAGATGCTCTGTTTACAAGATAGTTGATATTTCGTCAAGAATCCGCGCAATTCCGCTTAAATCCAACCATGGATTAGCCCCGTGAAATAGCGGCTAGAGAAGTCTTTAAAGTCTTGACGGAGGAGATTATTTCACCCCGTGAAATAGCCGCTAGTGGAGTCTTTTAAGTCTTGATAGAGAAGATTATTTCACGGGGGGTGCTAGATCTGGAGGGTCCCTGTCTGTGGAGAGGATTGGGGTAGCCTCAGGGGACGGCAGGATCCAAAAGACAAGGCTGCCGACAGCGAGGGCACCGACGCCTCCAACGACGTAAGGGGCGTTTGGCCCCACATGCTCCAGGAGCCATCCTGATCCAGCATTGGAGACGATTCCGCCGATCCCCATCCCAACCATTGAGAGAAGCGCTTGACCGGTGGACCGTAAACGCTCCGGAACCACGGCATCGAGATATAGGGGGCCCCCGAGCAGGAGACCGGCCACCATCACCCCATGGAGCATCTGCACGGAATAGATAACGGTGAGGTCATCCGAAATTCCAGACACGGTCCAGCGCAGGCCCCCTGCCAGCACGCCCAGAGCTAGAAGGCCCCTCGACCCCAGGCGTTTGAGTCCGGCGCCCGAATAGGCAACGAGCGGGATCTCGACGATCAGCATGAGGATCCACATGCGACGAATTGCGTCCATGTCGCCACCATGGGCACGGACGTAGACAGGGAACAGCCACATCGGACCCGAAAGAAAAATGTAAGCACCAAGGGTAAAGAGGAGAAAACGGACGACAGGTCCGTTGCGAACGAGCCTCAGCCAGTCACCCCGGGGAGCACGAAGAGCAACAACTCCGTCACGTGGAAATGTAAGACTAACCATAGCGGCCACAAAGACGAGCGCGGCGGTCACGATGAACATCACTTCGAGGCCAGGCTCTGAAGGCCCTCCCGACTCCGGTACAAGTCCTCGCACGGTCTGAAGGTAGTGAAGCAGCCAGGGAAACCCGACCACCAGTATCAGAAAACCAAAAGTTCCCCACACGCGCAAAAGACCGTAGGCGTACGGGCCCGCACCACGTAGCGTCGCCAAGTTCACCGATATGGTCACTGGAAGGACGGCCGTGGTGAAAGCTGCGAGGGCCGCCGTCGCAAGGACAAGGGATGCAAAGCCGCTCACCGCCGAGAGCATCAAATAACCAATGCCCGCACCTACGCCAAGAAAGGCAATGACGCGACTGCGCTCCCCGGTCCTGTCCGCCACCTGCCCCCAGAAGGGTTGTGCGACAATTCCCACAAGGGGGATGATTGCAAGGACCAGTCCAACCTGCGATCCACTAAGCCCCGCGTTTTCACGCAAGTACAGGCTGTAGTAAGGAAAGAAAATCCCCAGGGCGCCCATATAGATGAACCAGAAGAGTGCGAGAGGAAATGTGCGCCGCATAGGAACATCATAGCTTGAAGCTGAGCTCTTTTCGATCTCGCCGTATCGACCAATCCTGATCTCCCGCCGGTGACGCTCTGCGAGGAGTAGGAGGGCGGTACTGCAAGTCCACCCCGATGGAGGAAATTTATTGCTAACCCCGATCCGAAATTAATCAGTCATAGAAATCTTCCCTGATGAGCATCAGACCGCGACAAATACCTGTTTCATGCATGAATCAGCAACTCACCTTTAGTGTAGTTACAGACCGACAATCAAAATGCCGGTAACTGGTGTCCTAAGCCGCTCAACACCGGAAATCCCTCGATTATTTTTTCGGATCGGGGCTAAAGGGTGTATCTGAAGGAGTTCAGTGCTAGCCCCGATCCGAATGGTTGCCGACCTTGAACCATGCAGAAGCAGGTTCGAGGTGAAGGCCAATCAGCGAGCACCTAGCCCTGTTTCTCCATAGCGGAATAGGGCTACCTCTGGATCTTCTCTCGGATCGGGGCTAGAATCCGTCGATTGTATTCTCCGCTGAGCAGGCTATTTCAAAATGAGGAGGGATCACTATGAGAACTATGATGGGCAATGGGCAGTACAGCTACGAGGTTGCCGAAGGCTGGGGTAAGCTGCCTGAGGGATGGTCCTACCGCGAGGTCGCAGCTGTAGGAGTGGATAGGCAGGACCGAGTGTATCTGTTCAGCCGAGGGGATCACCCCATCATCGTATACGATCGCTACGGGAACTTTCTTCGTTCATGGGGTGAAGGTGTCTTTACCCGAGCCCACGGACTTACCATGGGCCCGGACGATTCCATATACTGCACCGATGATGGAGACCACACGGTGCGCAAGTGCACTCTGGATGGAAAAATCCTCTTACAGCTTGGAATCCCTGGAAAACCTGCCCCCTACCAGAGCGGGGAGCCCTTCAATCGCTGTACCCATGTGGCCCTCTCTTCCAAAAACGAGATCTATGTCTCTGATGGATACGGCAACTCTAGAGTCCACAAATACTCACCCGACGGCAAGCTTCTCTTTTCTTGGGGTGAGCCGGGCACCGACCCTGGCCAATTTAACATCGTCCACAATATCTGTACCGACGATGCCGGATATGTCTACGTTGCAGACCGTGAGAATCACCGCATCCAGGTGTTCGACTCAAACGGGAAGTACGAAACCCAATGGAACAATATGCACCGACCTTGTGCCCTTTACATGGATAGGGGACCTAACCCTCTGTGCTACATCGGTGAACTCGGACCCGGCTTGGCCACTAACAAGAATATCCCCAACGTGGGGCATCGACTGATCATCTTAACGGTGGAGGGAAAAGTTCTCGCCCGGTTGGGCGATCGCCTTGCCGGAGAGGAAGCCGGGCAATTTATAGCGCCTCACGGAATTGCCGTTGACTCGCACGGGGATATTTATGTAGGGGAGGTGTCCTGGACCATAGCAGGCCAGCACTTAAATCCTCCCAAGGAGCTGCGTAGCCTCCAAAAGCTCATCAAGCGAGGTTAGTGTGGAAACTTACATGACCTCCGGCCTGATCCACTGCGCCAGCATAGCACCAGGCCGGATTCAGAGCTTATCCGGGATTATCTAAGATTTATCTCTAAGGTTGGCTGATAATGCCATCGACCTCTATTCGAACCAATCGCTCTTCACCGCCACCGCCCTCAAGTCCTCGGCATCCGAGTTCAGTTCCTCAAGGAACTGCTCCCGCTTGCGCTGAATTTGGAGGGCAAGAGCACGATCGCTGCACCAGGCGTTATCAAATCCACCCACTCTGTAGAGCTTGAGTTCCTGTCCATGGATTGTGACCCGTCTGTCCATCTAGAGATCCTCCTTCTGCTGACTGAGAAATAATAACTGAGGATCTCGAAACGCAAATCCCGTGCCAAATAATTCCCAAATTTACCGTCATTTATGCTTAATTATGCACTACTTAAGTGGTACACCTGTTATAGTCAGATCTTTTTATAGCCGAATTTTGACACTTTTGAACAATTGGTATCAAATTTAGACACCCCTAGGGCCTCCGTGTCTCCTTACTGCCACTATTTTCAGGCGGCAAAAGCCCGGCTACTTTGGGCCCCCATCATCTCTAATGACAGTGGCATAATCTTGAGTTCAAACCAACCTGAACCTGGTCCGTTGAACTCAAAACTCAGGCCGCGTATTAAAAGGGAAAGGGCAACAGGAGGACACCATGAAAAAAACACCAGCGGCGGGGAAGGGCTTTAGTGAGTTAATTGCGATCATGTCCCAGCTTCGAGGCGAACAGGGGTGCCCCTGGGACAGGGAACAAACCCATGACTCCCTAAAATCCTTTCTGCTGGAAGAATCCTATGAACTCCTCGAGGCCATCGAGAGGGGGAATTCTGATGAGATGGAGGAAGAGTTAGGAGATTTGTTGCACCAGATCCTTTTTCATTGCCAGATAGCCTCAGAACAGGGTCACTTCAGTGCCGAGCAGGTCTTAACTCACCTAAAGGAAAAACTGATTCGGCGCCATCCCCATGTCTTCTCGGGTCGCAGCCTGCCGAACTCCGAAGCTGTCTTGCAACACTGGGTAAAGGCAAAGGCTAAGGAAAAAGGATCCGAGAAGGCAGACTCTTCGCTGGGAAAGCTGCCGAGGGCGATGCCCGCCCTGGCACGTGCCCAGAAGGTTGGCGAGAGGGCATCCTACTTTGGTTTCGACTGGCCGGGACCAGAACAGGCCTGGGATAAAATCGAAGAGGAATTGAGCGAACTGAAATCGGCCGTATCGTCCGGGAACAATACCCGGGTCGGAGAGGAAATGGGAGATCTCCTCTTTTCTGTGGTCAATCTCTGCCGCTTTCTCAAGGTAGAGGCTGAATTGACTCTAGCCCAAACCATCACTCGGTTTCTTAAACGCTTCTCCTACATAGAAAGCCGATTACGGGCGCAAGGTAAATCTTTATCCGAGACCCCACTTGCAGAGATGGATTCTCTCTGGGAGGAAGCAAAAGATCAATCATGAGTCACAGAGATGACCGGGAGGGGTAAGGCGGCACCTCTAAAACATCTCGAACAGGCCTGTCAAAGATGGTCCCACCATGGCCTGACTGCCACAAAAACTCCACTTGCCATCAACAGCACCCCCGAGAAGCGGTGGAGGTATGGTTCCAAGTATGCTGGGAACATCCGTTTTCCCCGCGCCATCAGGTAAACAACCAACAGATTAAAGATACCAGCCCCAAGCCAAAATCCCAAAGGAAAGACCACGGCTCCCCAAGTTCCACCCCTCTCGAAGCCTTGCCGCATAAAGCTAGCCCCCACGCTCCCCCAGTAGATATAGGGATAAGGGTTTATCAGATGGGTCAGTATTCCCTTGAGAAATGACGGGATTTCCTTATTCCTCCATGTCAACTCGGACCTGTCAGCGCTTCTATCATTCATCGGCCTCGCGCTCGCCCCCATCGACTGTGCACCTAGCCAGACCAGAAAACACCCGCCGATGAACCCCAGACCAGCCACTCCCTTCCCAAAAACAATCGAGGCCTGGAGCAAAAGCGCCAGGGGTACCATCACAAGGGCGTCAATCAGAATCGGCGCCGTAACGATGTACAGTCCTGCCACAACCCCTTTTCTGAGAGTCTCTGTGGCGATCAGGACAATAATCGGCCCAGGCAGGGAGGCCACAGAGAAACCCATGGCGAATGCAAGGGGGAAGGCCATGGAGGACAAGCTAAAGGCTTTCTCCTCGAGCGTCAATCCTCGAGAGGGACAGGAGCCCTCAGTGCCAGACGGCAACTCGCCGCAAGGCTCCTGCCCCTGATTTTAACCCTTCAACTGTGAGGCCAAAATAGGTTGACCGGAAACTGGACAGGATCTTATCGATTGAATTAAGATCCGTCGTGAGTGCCGGAGCGCATAATGGAAAGGAGCAAGTCATGACCAAACACAACAACGTTCTTCATCTTTCCGAAACCCGCTCGGAGCCAATATCGGCCCCGGAGGGTTCGTCGTTTGGGGGATTACGCCAGCGAGTGGGGCTGGTCATTGGGTCGAAAAAACTGGGCTACAGTATTTTCACGGTCCCTCCGGAAAAGGCGGCTTTCCCATTTCACCTGCATAACAGCAACGAAGAAATGATTTATATCCTTGAAGGAAAGGGGACACTGAGGCTAGGAACCGACGTGATTCCCGTTTCGTCAGGGACCTTCATCGCCCTTCCACCAGGTCCGGATCATCCCCATCAACTCATCAATACCTCCACCGAAAACCTTCGCTATCTGGTCGTCAGCACCATGGAATACCCTGAAATCGCCGAGTACCCGGACTCGAACAAAGTCGGAGCGTATGTAACAAGTGCTTCATCCATCTCTCCGAGTAGTTTTCGAGCTCTATATATCAGGGAGTCCAGCGTGCCTTATTTTGCAGGCGAGACTGGCTCAGAAATCGATCGTATAAAGAAATCGCCTCGTTGAATTCTCCTCATTGAAGCACATATGAGCCAAGCCCCTCTCCGCCTTGTTTTTCTTGACGCCGCCACCTTCGGCGACATTTCGCTTGACCGCTTCAAGACCA
Organism: Binatia bacterium; assembly: GCA_036443615.1. Lineage (GTDB taxonomy): Bacteria > Desulfobacterota > Binatia > UBA9968 > CAXXLF01 > JACZXR01. The sequence goes on from JAZFYO010000255.1 coordinate 8,362, forward strand.
ATTGGGATTGCACCATTCACCCGCTCTCTGCGTCATCAGAGATACCAGAGAGGCTTGAAGGGTATCAGGCTGCCGTCATCAATAAAGTGGCGCTGGATCGCTCGATCCTAGACATGCCCACAGCCAGAGAACTCAGATTGATCGTCGTCGCAGCTACGGGCACGGACAATGTAGACCTCAAGGTGGCAAGGGCTCGCGGCATCAAGGTGTGCAATGTCCCAGGTTATGCAACTCACTCCGTTGCCCGGTTTACCATGTCCCTTATCTTGGAACTTACCACGCATGCTGGCCGATATGGTCAGGTCGTGCGCGCAGGTGCATGGCAGAAAAGCCCCATGTTCACTCGATTTGATTTCCCGTCCGTTGAGCTTTACGGCAAAAAATTAGGAATCATAGGCTACGGCAGTATCGGCCGGTCGGTAGCGGAGATGGCACGGGGCTTGGGGATGGTAGTGTTGGTATCGGCAAGACCCGGCTCTCCAGGACCCACACCCGAGAGCCGCACTGACTTAGATGTTCTCCTCGAGCAGTCGGACGTGGTTACGCTTCACTGCCCGCTTACGCCGCAGACAAAAAACCTGATCGCCAGCCGGGCCCTGGCACTAATGAAACCTTCCGCCTTTCTCATCAATACGGCCCGGGGGGGGCTTGTCGATGAGCCGGCCCTGATCGATGCCCTAAGGGAAAGGCGCCTGGCCGGAGCGGCATTGGATGTCCTGACGGAAGAGCCGCCGTCTCCTGATCACTCTATTATCAGAGCTACCCAGGAGTTAGATAACCTCCTCGTGACCCCTCACTGCGCCTGGTCCGCCTATGAGGCCCGTCAAAGACTGCTCGATGAAGTGGCCGAGAACATCCTGGCCTTCCTTGAAGGCCGGGGAAGAAACTGTGTCGTCTGAGTCACGCGAGAGCCCACACCCCACGCCCCATATAAATTTCGGGCCGGGCCTAATGGTTGGCAATGAAAACGACCCCGGCAACCATGATGACCGAACCGATGACGACCCTTAAGGTAACCCGTTCCAAATCTTTAAGGAAAAGGGCGCTAAGGAGAACAGCAAAAAGCGGTGTGGTATTGAAAAGCGGCACCATCACAGAGACATCCCCTCTGCTCAGCGCCACAAAGACCAGGATCTGCGCTGCAGCAGCAATGAAAGCCGCACTCCCAAAAAACGGCAGGCTTGCCCTATTGGGCCGTATGAGACGGATCTTCCCCAGAACGAGAAGGGAGATCAGATATAATATTAATGAGGTGGAGTTGGTTATGGTCGCACCAACGTAGGGGTTGCCAAGTAGCAGGAGTCCCGCCTTGCGCAGACTCTGTGAAACCGCGGCTACAAGTGCCGCCCCCAAAGGAAAGACAACGTCGAAGAGTCTCCAATCAGGTTCTTCGCGCATGCGCGACAGGATCAGCCACCCCCCCGCAACCGTGAGAATCGACCCTCCATAGACAAAGGAGTTGGGCCGTTCGTTAAGGAAGATCACGGCAACAAACACAGCAAACAGCGGGCCCGTCCCACGAAGAGGACCGGCACGGGAGACCCCAAGACGTGTGATGCCCGTGTAGTAGAGTATCCGTGCTAGGAGCGGTTGGAGAAACCCGCTGAGGACGAAGTAGATCGTGGCTGGGGTCCAGAGGAGATGGAGCGGATAAAAAAGAGAGATGATAATCCAGAGACTCAGGGTCGTAACAAGATAACTCAGAAATGCGGCCACGAAAATATTGGAGCTTTGTGCTCCTTTTCGCACCAAGATGGAATCAGCCGCCCATCCGATGGATGACAGGAGTGCAAGAAACTCAGCCCGCATCAGGCAGCCCGCCTTTACCCCATACCACAAAACGCCCCTACTTGAGTGCGGAGGTAAATGTTCCGGACTTCCCCCGTGGAGTCATGGGCCATTACTCCACAGGGCGCCCCAAAGCCACTGACGTAAGTCTGTGGGACGGGGTTTACTCGGACAGGGATGAGACAGCAGGGCCGCTCCCACGGAGAATTTGCGCTTCAGGGTCATGCCGATGTGGGAATACGGGGGCTAGACCGACTGTCTTCGCCGCCCGCAGTCAGGGCAACCTCTTCGACCTCCTCAGGCTTAGCCCGGCGAATCCGGCAGGCGGAGTTGCGCGCCTCGGCCGAGCCGGATATCGGATCCCAATGGGGCCCGTATGGAATGATTGCCTCGATGTTAATCTTAAGCGCTCCGTGGTCCGGACCTGGGGCCTCAGGATACCACCACCCCATTCCCGTGGCGACCACGTCAGCGGGTACCGCATCCGTGAGCTGTGCGCGGAGGCGAACCCCTTCCTTCCCCTGGGGCGTCTCGACCCAGACCCAGTCTTTATCGATGATCCCGTAATGTGACGCCGTCTCTGGGTGGATACGTAACTCCGGATCGGCCTGGGCCTTCCGTGCCCAGGAGTGGTTGCGGAAGCGAGAATGGTGGTAGGCCATCGTGCGGATGCCGGTGAGGAGGATCAGCGGATAATTGCGGTCCTCCACAGAGTAGCTCGGCGGAACAAAATCCGGGAGAGGATCATGCCCGGCCCCGGCAAGTAGGCTCGAGGCCAACTCAATCTTTCCGCTAGGGGTCAAGAAGCCCGTAGACCGGTAGCCCTCGTAGTCGAATGGGATCTCCAAGTAACCCTTTGCACGGAGGTCTTCGAGGCAAATTTCGGTGTCTTTAAGCTGGAACTCGAGGAATTCTCGGTGGCTATTCCAGGGCAAGAGGTCATAATCGATCAGCCCACGAGCCCTTAGCCTGTCACGCAAGGCGATGGCAATCTCGAAGTCGGTCCGTGCCTCACCGCGCGGCGGGACCACCCGTTGGGTTAGGCTGATGCATGGTCCCGATGGCTCCCACGAGACCTCCTCCTCCTCGAGGAGTGTGGTCTTGGGAAGGATAAAGTCAGCCAGCTCAGCCGTCGGGGTGATATGATCAGAGGCAACTACAAGGAGGTCCAAGCTGCGGAGGGCCGCAAGCGTTTCTTGCATACCCGGATAGGTACAAAGGATATTGACCCCACTCACGTACAGGGCCCTTACCGGGTACGGCTCTCCTGTGAGGATTGCTCGTATGACCGACGGGTTGTGACAAGCCTTGGCCCAACCCTGAGGGCCTGCCCAGAAAGGAAACTCACGACCGCCGATAATCCGTTCCTCCACCTCGCGCGGCAGGCGAAATTCCAGGCTATGAATGAAGTCCCAGTAGGTCTTAAAACCCGCAAGACGCTTGGCCATTCGGTTTGTTCCCGGACGGTCGATGTTGCCCGTTAAAGCCAACAGGCACTGAAAGGCGCGGGCCGTCTGCACACCGTTGGCTTGCGCATCGATCCCGTGGCCCATCAGAAGACTGCCCGGCTTCTCCGAGCCGAACCGGCGAGCTGCCTCAACGATACTACTTACGGGAAGACCCGTAATTTCCGCGGCATCAACCGGTGAATATTTTCTGGCTCGCTCTCTTAGCTGTTCGGTCCCCGTACACCACCGCCCAACAAATTCCCTGTCCCACAAATCCTCCTCGAAAAGGACATGGATCATAGCGAGTCCGAGCGCGGCATCGGTCCCCGGCTTTAAGGCGAGATGGATCTCAGCCAGGCGGGCCAACTGGGTCCTACGCGGGTCCACGACAATGAGAGTTGCGTTTCGGCGCCGTGCGGCCTTCAGGTGCATCCATTGCACCACGTCGGATTCCGAGGGGCTCTTCCCTACGACAAGAACAGAGCGCGCCCGTTTGAGCTCATTCCCGGGAGCAGCCGTTAACCCCGTGAGCATAGCTCCGGTGTTTCGGCAGCCCTGGCATAGGTCTTGATTGATCATGTGGTTGGGAGAACCGAGGCTGCGAAGAAGCAGAGCCAGCGCAACTCCCCTGCTGAAATAGGCACTCGACACGGCGCCGCCTATGGCAAGGGCACCGTAGCGTCGTTTAACATCTCCCAGCTGCTTGGCGATCTCCTCGAGGACCACATTCCAGGATACTTGCTCCCATTGGCCACTCCCACGCTCACCGGTCCGCCGAAGTGGGTGGAGCGGACGGTCGGGGTGCTCGAGGGCGGCAATTGGTGCATTCATCCCCTTAACACAGAATGCTCCTTCGGAATGAGGGTGTTCGGAATTCCCCCCGATCTTGACCACACGCCCATCCCGCACGGAGATCAACGACCCGCACTTCACGGAGCATTCCCAGCAGGTACTTCGGAGAACCTGTTCAGCCATCATCTATCTATTTCGCACGAAAAATTTTTTGGGAAAGGAGAACTGCTCGCTAGACCCTCACCAGGTCGACGTAAAAAGGGGTCTGCTCAGGCTTAAGACCATATTTCGCCATCCAGCCTGTTGCGCGGTTGAACTCCTCCTCCGTGTAGGGCTCCGGATAAACGTACTCCAGCCGTTTCAGGTTTAGGTCCTGGATCCCAAAGCCTTCTTTGAGATCTTCGGGGATATCCCGAAGAAGGAGGACAGCGTTCTTTTTAAGATCCCGGTTTATTTCATCCACGGCCCTGCGAAGGGCGCGAAAAATACCATCCGTGGAAGTCTCAGAGTCCTCCTTGTCGACATACAAAAGACCCCAGTACTTGGACTCTCCTAGGGCACGGCATCCTCGACTTTCAGCAAGACTGATGAAGGGCTCCATGAGCGTGACCGCCGGGACCTGCCCACTCAGCAGTGAGCGCGTGCGGATGGCCGGGCCACCTTCGTTTCTGATAGCGATCTGATCGAATGGAAGGTGACCTTCGAGCATTTTAAAGGTCATGTAGTGGGATCCGGTCTGATCCTGTATGGAAATCGGAACCCCAGAGAGATCATCCAACCGATGATAAGGAGAGTCTCCCCTCACCATAATGGCCATGGTAGCGACGCTCTCTCGCTTTCCGAGGATCCATCCATCCCGCTGTCCGTCCGAGGCACGTTTGATAACACCCCATTCACACTTGTTGTAGGCCTCTAGGTCACCGGCGTCATAGTCGCGCGCAATGGGGCGCTCGAATACAGGCGCAGGCTTTAACGCAGAATCGGGTTTGATGACCTCGGCCCGAATTCCTTCATCACGGAAGAAACCTTTTTTGATTCCAATGTCCCAGGGGAGAGTCCAGAGCGTTCCTTCGCTGGTAATCCGAATCTTGTTTCCCATCGTTTTTACCCTCCTATGTTACCCAGGCGCCCCAATGGTTAATCGCATTATTCTGAGAAGTGCAAGCATATCGCCAATTCTCCTTGTTTTCAAAGGGTAATAGCGAATTTATCTCTTATGCCCCCGTTCGCTGCGGCACCCATTCCATAACTGCCATTGCACGGTCACCGTGCACGAGATGCGTATCCTCGGCAGCCATGTGCCCAGCATCGGAAAAACTCGCCGCGTGGATGATGGTGATACAGCCGCGCCTCGCATTTAGGAACAAATCAAAATGGAGAACCAAGATTGGCCATGCTAATAGCGCGCCTATTCTTAAAAACGAGGACCTGCGCGGCTACGGGAGCTAGAATCATGGTGAGGTACATGGCTTGGTATCCAACGGTGTCAATCAAGATGCCCCCCAAGAGCCCACCCAACCCTTGTGCCAACTGGAATGCCATGGAGTAGGTAGCCATTGCCGCGCCCCGTCGCTCAGGCGGTGCCACATCTATTGCAAGCGCCATGACCGAAGGGGCGAAGGCTGCCGACCCAAGTCCGAAGAGAACACCGCCCAGGGTGAGGAGAATGATGTCTCCCGCTTGGGATGTGATTACCAATGCGACGACAGTTGTCGTCGTCCCAAAGGAAATAATTAACCCTCGACCGATGCGATCAGACAAGCCACCAAACAGGCCACGGGCCGTAATGCCCACAAGTCCATAGCCGAGATAATAGACCATAAGAGACTCGACCGGGATTCCCCGTTCAATGGCAACCAACGGGATAAATATGGCCGCTGCGGGCTGTGTGGCCTTGGTCAAAAATTCCAGAATCGAGGGAAGTAAAGCGGACCGTTCAAGCAGGTTGTTCCAAAAGGCCTCCTTCGGTCCCACCGCGCGCCGTATTTCCCATGTTGGGACAGCTAGGGAGGAGGCGACTGCGAGAAACCCGCAGACCGAGGAGATGATAAAAATACCGATGAAATCGACAATCCCCAGTAACCACAAGGCGATTGCCGGCACCAGGGCGGTCGACACGCCTTGAGCCATCGAGAAATACCCTGCGGTCTCTCCTCGCCGCTGCGCCGGCGCAGATGCGGATAGCAGGACCTTGGCACCGGTATTATAAGCTGCCCAACCGGTCCCGTGGACAGCACGGACCAATAACAGTATCACGGCGTGGTAGACCAAATATCCCAGGCTGGAGATTCCCAGGACCACCGTACCCACAATCATTACACCCTTGGCGCTCCAATGGTCCACCATATGTCCAATGAACGGACGCAGCAGAAACGAGGTCGCGCTGAAGGCAGCCGTGATGACTCCCACTAGAATTGCCGTTCCCCCTTGCTCTTGGATAAACAGAGGCAGAATTGGAGTGAGCAGCGCATGATGCGCGTAGCCCAAGATGGTAGCCGCACATAGGAACACGAAGCCTCTAGTCAATAACCGTGGCTGTGTAGGCTTGCTTTGCTGCCTGTGAGGTGAATTCTGCATCCCACTCTATCGCCTAGGCACTCATCCCATCCACTCGGATCAGTGTGAAGACGAGTTTCGCTAAACAATCGCCCACAGTCAACTTCAACCTTCGATTGACATACAGTATTTCCACTGATATTCGTCTGCAAGAATAAATCATAACCTGCGTGTCTTGCTTCTCGG
>JAZFYO010000256.1:0-8307 GCA_036443615.1 Binatia bacterium
TTGAGCCCGCTCATCTTGCAGACATAGGCCTCCACGTCCGGCGAGACCTGGGCAAAGGTCCCCACGGCACCAGAGATCTTACCGAATCTTATCCCATCGCCGGCCCATTCTAACCGTTCTAGATTACGCCGCATCTCCTCATACCACAGAGCCAACTTGAGACCGAAGGTGATGGGCTCTGCATGGATCCCATGGGTACGCCCAATCATAGGCGTCTTTTTATTCTTCAATGCCTGCCGCCGCAGAACCTTCATGAGGTCCTGAATGTCCTTGGTCAGAAGAGAAGCGGCCTCCTTGAGTTGCAGGGCCAAACCGGTATCCATGATATCGGAGGAGGTCAGGCCGACATGGACAAAGCGTGCATCGTCGCCTAGAGATTCTGCCAGGCTCCGCAAAAACGCAATCACTTCATGGCGGACCTCTTTTTCGATCTCCCGGATCCGGCCCACGTGGATGCGAGCCTTCTTTTTGATTCGAGCTGCCACATTTCGGGGAACCGATCCTGATCGGGCCAAGGCCTCCGTAGCCAGGACCTCGACCTCAAGCCACTTTTGAAAGCGGGCTTCCTCGGACCAGATCCGGGTCATTTCCGAGCGACTATAACGATCAATCATAGATTAGCACTCAGCTATCAGCAAAAGTCAGAGAGCTGAAGGCTGACAGCTGATAGCTCATTTTAGCTTTCCTTATCGGTATGACCAAAGCCCCCATCCTGACGTGCCGAAGGGGGAAGTTCTTGTACTTCCTGCCATCGGGCTCGACAAACTCGCTGGACCACCATCTGGGCTACTCTCTGCCCCCGGCGGATCACCACAGGCTTCTTTCCCAAGTTGATAGCAATCATCTGGATCTCGCCACGGAAATCCGAATCGATGGTCCCGGGGGCATTCACCAGGGTGATCCCCTCTTTTAGGGCAAGGCCGCTCCGCGGTCGAATCTGCGCCTCATATCCTCTCGGTAGTGCTACAGAAATCCCCGTGGGGATTAGGGCCCGCTCCAATGGAGCCAAAGCCAAATCGTCTTCTAGATCCGCACATAGGTCCATCCCTGCCGACCCCTCGGTCATATAGCAGGGAAGAGGGAGTGTATCCCCCTTGTGGCGCACCCGCTTTATTTGGATCTCGACCTCTTCCACTGGACCCGGACAACGAAGCACACTATCTATATATGGATATCAGAATTTAGAGTCTGAGGTCTAGAGAGAATTTTTCGAAATCGCCCAAAAGGGTAAGGGCCACCCCTTCTGGCCGAAAGATCTCACAGGCTAGATCGACAATGTCTTTGCGGGACACCGAGCGGGTGGCCTCCGAGATCTCTTCCAGTGTAATTGCCTTGCTGAAATAGATCTCGTTTCTGGCGAGGTGGCTCATCCAAGAATCGGAAGATTCCATGCCCAGAATCGTGTTGCCGATCACCTGATTCTTGGCCCGCTCGAGGTCTTCCTCTGAAAGCTTTCCTTCCGTGAAGTGGCGCAATTCGGTGGTGATCAGATCCACGACCTCTCTCACCCAATCGGACTTGGTCCCAGCATAGATCCCCAGATATCCCACGTCGCGGTAGGAAGACAAAAAGGAGTACGTGGAGTAAACCTTTCCCCTCTTCTCACGAATCTCCTGAAAAAGCCGAGAGCTCATCCCTCCACCCAGGAGGGTATTCAGGAGATAAGCCACGTAGCGCTTTTCATGGGACTGGTGGATTCCGGCAACTCCGAGGCAGATATGGACCTGCTCGAGCGGCTTAGAATGCTGCACGACCCCGCTATGGAATTGGACAGGGGGTGAATCCTCTGTCACGGGGCGTGCCTTGAGCTGGGAAAAGTCCTTGATTAATTTCACCACAAAATCGTCGTGGCGTAAATTGCCCGCACCAACGATGATCACCCGGCCTGGGAGATAGCGGCCGCGGACGAACTCGAGAAAATCCTCCCGCTGGAAACTGGAGACGGTTGCGACCTCCCCGCATATGGGTCGGCCCAAGGGATGGTCTCCAAAGAAATCCAGGCTGAAGAGATCGTGTACGTAGTCTTCAGGGGTGTCTTCTGCCTGGGAGATCTCCTGAAGCACAACGGATCTCTCCCTCTCGATCTCCTCTCCATCAAAAACCGAATGGAGAAATATATCGCCCAGCAAATCGATCGCTAACGGGAGATTCTCATCCAAAACCTTGGCGTAATAACAGGTGTACTCCTTACCGGTAAAGGCATTGAGCACTCCACCGACCGAGTCCATTTCCTCTGCGATCCGGGTTGCGCTGCGCCGCTTGGTCCCTTTGAAGAGGAGGTGTTCGATAAAGTGCGAGATCCCCCTCTGATGCTGAGATTCATGGCGTGACCCGTTTTCCACCCAGATGCCCAGGCTAACGGACCGGGAGCCTGGCCGCTCTTCCGAAAGGATACGGATGCCGTTGTCCAGGACTGTTTTAGCAAACATGAATTGAAAATAGGGCCAATAAGCAAACGGGTCTCAAAACCTGAGAGTTTGCCATTCAGACCATGATCTAGATTAGCGTCCCCTTCGAGACGAACCGCCGGGCCGATTCTGTGATTCCCGAGAGGAATTAGATGTTTCTGAATCCCCAAGGGCCTCTTTTCGACTGAGCTTGATCTTCCCCTGTCTATCGACATCGAGGACCTTGACCATCACCTCATCGCCTTCCTTAAGAATGTCGGTAACCCTATTTACACGTTCGGGAGCTAGCTGGGAAATGTGGACCAAGCCATCGGTACCGGGCAGGATCTCCACAAAGGCCCCGAAGTCCATGATCCGTCGGACCGTTCCCTTATAGATCTTTCCTATCTCTGCCTCAGCGGTGATCCCCTGGATGATCTCGATAGCTTTCTTAGCGGCAGAATCATCACTCGACGCGATAGTTACGGTACCGTCGTCTTTCACATCAATCTTAACGCCGGTCTGCTCCACAATGCCGCGTATGACTTTACCTCCCGGGCCGATGATCTCACGAATTTTGTCCTGCTTGACCTTGAGGGTAATGATCCGCGGGGCATGGTCGGATAATTCCTTACGGGCCTCCGTAAGAGTTCCCTCCATCACATCAAGAATCTTCAACCTCCCCTCTCTGGCCTGATAGAGGGCTTCCCGCATGATCTCCCGAGTCACCCCTCCGATCTTGATATCCATTTGGAGGGCCGTAATCCCTTGCCGTGTCCCGGCAACCTTAAAATCCATATCCCCCAGGTGGTCCTCATCGCCCAAAATGTCAGAGAGAACACGCACTTCCTCTCCCTCCTTGATCAAGCCCATGGCAACCCCACCCACCGGCGCAGCAATCGGCACTCCCGCATCCATGAGGGAGAGCGAGCCACCACACACAGTTGCCATCGATGTGGACCCGTTGGATCCCATGATCTCTGAGACGATGCGAATGGTGTAAGGGAATTCCCCATTTCCTGGCAAGACCGGAAGAAGCGCCCGCTCCGCCAGGGCTCCATGTCCTATCTCTCGCCGGCCTGGTCCACGTAGGAACTTGACCTCACCCACACTATAGGGAGGAAAGTTATAATGGAGCATAAACTTCTTGTAATGTTCGCCCATCAAGGCATCGACCCTTTGCTCATCCATGCCCGTCCCTAAAGTGGTGACCACCAAGGCCTGGGTTTCCCCGCGGGTAAAGACTGCAGAGCCATGGGTACGAGGAAGCAGCTGAACCTCACAGGTGATAGGACGAATATCCTTCAGACCCCTACCATCGATCCTGACGCGCTCCTGAACGATCAACCTACGTAGATGGCTGCTCTCGAGTTCACTGAAGACGGCAAGGATCTCTCCTTCCCGTTCCGGATATTCCTGCACTGCTTGAGAGAGAATCTCCTCCTTGACCTCCTCCAGGCGCTTGACGCGTTGCTGCTTCTCCGATATGGAGAGTGCCTCCTCGATTTTCGACTGGGCCAGTTCCCGGACTCTCTGGACAAGGTCTTTGTCCCGCTTCACCTCTGGGATTGGCCGTTTGGCTCGACCAACCTCTTTCCTGAGTTCCTCTTGGAGATCCAAGAGTATCTGAATGGCATCGTGCCCCGTGAACAACGCTTCCAGTATGCCGTCCTCTGGAACCACCCCGGCCCCTCCCTCCACCATAATAATGCTGTCCCGGCTGCCCGTGAGAAAAATATTGACGTCGCTTTCCGGCAGTTGGGCCTGAGTCGGATTGATAACCCACTGACCTCTTACCCTTCCCACACGAACTCCCGCGATTGGACCGTTAAAGGGGATATCGGAAACCTCCAGCGCGACCGACGTACCGAGCATGGCAACGACATCTGGATCATTTTCCTTATCCACAGAAAGGACCGTGACGATAATCTGAGTCTCGCATCTAAATCCATCAGGGAACAGGGGCCGGATCGATCGGTCAATCATTCTGCAGGTCAAGATCTCCTTTTCTGATGGGCGCCCCTCCCTTTTGAAAAATCCACCGGGGATCTTACCGGCGGCAAACGTCTTTTCTTGATAGTCCACCGTCAGAGGGAAAAAATCCGTGTCCCTCTTGGAAACTCTAGCTGCGACGGCCGTGACCAAGACGACGGTTTCCCCGTAACGGACCAGTGCGGCGCCATCAGCCTGCCTCGCCACCTTTCCGATTTCTATGGATAGAGGTCGACCGTGATATTCAACATCTACTCTTTTCACCATATTATATGGACCCTTTGTAGAAACAGTGGAGATTCAGGGAAGAATGAAGGAAAGGGACTCTACCCGAGAACCACTACTTCCTGATCCCTAACCGATGGATCAGGCTTTGATATCTTGGAAAATCCTCTTTCCTCAAATACTCGAGAAGTCTCCTCCTCTGCCCAACGAGTTTGAGGAGACCGAGGCGGGAGTGGTGATCCTTGACATGGATCTTGAAATGCTCCGTGAGGTGTGTGATTCGCTGACTCAGCAGGGCAACTTGTACCTCGGGTGATCCGGTATCGGTCCCATGGACCCTATACTGCTGAATAACCCCTTGTTTATGCTCTTGAGCGATCCCCATGTGTTCCCTGTTCGCTATCTCTCTCTTTCTTTTTCCTTTCTCGATTTTTCTAGTTTCTATCATACTCCCAAACCCAAGTAAAGGATACCAGCCAGCCATATAAAAAAATAAAATGGGGTTCTTTTTATACCTCGTAAACGCCAGGAGTTTATAAGAAATTCCACACTTCACTATGGGAATCATCACCTTGGAAAACATTAATCGGTTCTATTGCCCTAGTGTGGTGATGAGTTCCTCTAAACTTTGTCGGTACAATTCATGAGACAAAATTTCCGCGCGGAAGAAAGCCTTCCTCCCACTCGGAAATCCACATCCGCCGCTTGGTGCCGAGGGGGCCTGCCCCGTCGGCCTTGCCTCTCCTCGGGGAACGAGCCTTTCGCCCGCAGGCAATGGAACTGTTCCTTGAAGGCCCCACCCTATCATGCCCCAAGGTACTTACTCCTCAGGTCTAGACCTGACGGAACCTCTACGTTCAGGTGCCCGCGGCCTTCCGTCTCGCTCCCCTCGGAGCAGTATTTATAGGCGAGGGGTCTGCTCCGAAAAGGGAGCCATCCGTTACTGTACGTTCTCACAGAGAGAAAGCAGGTTATAGCGAGAGAGAATATCACCACGAAGGGCACGAAGGACACAAAGTGAAATTAGCTTGTGAAATTCTTCGTGATCTTCGTGTACTTCGTTGGTAGATAAGTTTTGTATCGTGTTACAGGAGCCGAGTCTCCCGGTGGGGGGGAGGTCCCCTTGGCTTCCGCCAGCCCATACTCTTGGACAGGGAGCCGCGTCAGTTTGGCCTGCATCACATCTGTCAAAGGGTTTGACGGTTGCGTTATTTGATCCCAGGGATAGCTGGTGCTTCGTTTCTTTTGGCAGGCGAAAGGTCGATAAATACCTACCCCCAGGATGATTGTACGGGTCCAACTCTCGAATAAATTAGGTTATTTTAGGATATTTTGTTATTTTTATTGATTTAATTCCTAAATTGGACTATCGGTGGCATTTTCGAGGAGACGAAAATGGGGCAGCTTATGAACACAAAGGAGGTAGCAGCCTATCTCGGGATCAACGAGAAGAAGGTCTACTACCTGGTCAAGGCGGGAAAGATCCCGTGCACTAGGGTAACCGGCAAATGGATTTTTCCCAAGAACCTCATTGATCAGTGGATCGAGGAGAGCACGACGGGACCCTTGAAGAAACAAAGGGAAGAAGAAAGGCCCTTCCTCTTGGCAGCCGGTAGCGACGACCCGAGTCTCGGTATCCTGCAGGAACTCTACTTAAGGTATCGGGCCCCTACCTCTTTTTTTCTCGCAACCGTCGGCAGCAGCGCTGGCCTTGAGGCCATCCGGAACGGGGTGGCAGACCTCGCCCTGGCCCACCTGCTTGATCCGGCGACCGGTGAATACAACCTCCCATACCTCCGAGAGATCATTCCTTCAGGCGCTACTGCAGTCACCCTCTTCAACCGAGAGCTCGGCCTTGTGGTAAGGGCCGGTAATCCTCTAAGGATTCGCAACTTGGCCGACTTGGTCCCAACCGGTCTCCGGATCATCAACCGGCAGAAGGGTTCAGGGACGCGTATCTATCTCGATCAAGAGCTTGCACGCTTGGGTATCGACCCGAAACAGATACATGGTTACGAGAAGCATGTAGTAACCCACCTGGAAGTCGGACTAAAGATCCTCCAGGGGGAGGCCGACACCGGAGTAGCTACAGGTACGGTGGCTCGGCTCCTCGGCCTCGACTTCATCCCTCTCACTCAGGAACGCTTTGATATTCTGATTGCCAAAGACCGTTTCTTTTCCCGGGGCGTCCAGGCCCTGATCGAGATCGTTTGCTCACGGGAGTTCCGAACCCGCGTGGAGGCCCTCGGCGGGTATGACACCAGCGAATCGGGCCGAATTCAGGCGGGGGTTATTAAGGAGCAACGGCCATCCAGGCAATGACCGTCAATGGATCACCGCACAGAAAGGAGAACCGGGCCTTGCAGCGACACATCTTGCCATGCGGCGTAGTGGCGGCACTTACTTTTATCCTCACCCTTCCCCTCAACTCCTGGACAGGGCAACCGCCCAATCCAATCATCATCCTCGCCACCACCACCAGCACTAGGGATTCCGGGCTCCTAGATCTCGTCATCCCGGTGTTCGAGAAGGAAACGGGATACATCGTCAAGACCATCGCTGTCGGAACAGGCAAGGCATTAGCTATGGGAAAACGGGGGGATGCCGATGTCCTGATAACTCACGCCCCCACTGCCGAGAAGCCGCTCATCGAGGAGGGATGGCTGACCGATCGGACCCAGTTCATGCACAACGACTTCATCATCATCGGGCCAGCGGCCGACCCAGCTCAGGTAAGGCAAGCCACAGGCGCAGCTGGCGCCCTCAAGCAGATCGCCAGGGCCAGGGCAAGCTTCCTCTCGCGCGGGGACAACTCCGGAACGCACAAGAATGAAAGGATCCTATGGAAGAAGGCTGGGCTTGCTCCCCAGGGAAGCTGGTATATCGAGTCTGGGCAGGGGATGGGGGCAACTCTCCGTATCGCCAGCGAGAAGAACGCGTATGCTCTTAGCGATCGGGCCACCTACCTCAACCTCCACAAGACGCTGGCATCCAAGATTCTCTTCGACGGAGACCCTTCACTCCTCAACAAGTACAGCATCATGCTGGTCAACTCGAGCAGGCACCTCCGGGTCAACGCCAAAGGGGCCAAATCGTTTCACTCGTGGGTACTGAGCGATGAGGCACGAAAGCTTATCGCGGACTACGGCAAGGACCAGTTCGGCCAGCCCCTCTTCTTTCTCGACCCGATTCGGTAAGGGGCCCGCTAGGGAGGGACGACTATGGACCTGATCCTGGACGGAATCATCAAAGCCTTTTACCTGATGCTTAGTGGAGACCCCGAGATTTGGCAGATTACCTTCCTCTCCCTGAAGGTCTCCGGGATAGCCACCTTCCTCTCCCTATTGCTAGGAATCCCCCTCGGGACCTTCCTGGCCCTGGCCCGATTTCCCGGACGCAGTCTGTTAGTGAGCCTCGTCAACACCGGCATGGGACTTCCCCCCGTAGTGGTGGGTCTCTTCATCAGCATCATGCTTTGGCGGAGCGGGCCTATGGGCTTCCTCAACCTGATGTACACGCTGACCGCGATGGTCAGTGCCCAGGTGGTGATCGCCTTTCCCATTGTCGCTGGCCTTTCCATGGCCTCCTTCCAGACCCTCAACCCCAAGCTGAGGTTGCAACTCCTGGGCATCGGCGCCTCCAGACCACAACTGCTCTGGCTCCTCTGCAAGGAGGCCCGGCTACCTCTTCTCGCCGCGGTCAT